>JAUTXM010000205.1 GCA_030838025.1 Acidimicrobiaceae bacterium | reverse complement strand
ACCGAGCCGACGCCGCGCTCCTCGTGATCGACGCATCGGCGGGGGTCACCCACCAGGATCAGAGGCTCGCCGAGCGAGTGGACGCGGCCGGAAGCGCGGTGGTCATCGTCCTCAACAAGTGGGACCTGCTCGACGAAGTCGTGGCCCGCCTGCCGCCGGACACGTCCGCTACCGCAGGCGCATCCGCTACTACGGCCGCGGCCTCGGCCGACGAGGATCACATAATCTCCGTGGCCATCGTTGGCCGGCCCAACGTCGGCAAGTCGACCCTGTTCAACCGGCTGATCGGGGAGGAGCGGTCGGTGGTGCACGACCTGCCGGGCACCACGCGCGACACCATCGACACCGTCGTCGAGACCCCCGACGGCCCGATCCGCTTCGTCGACACCGCGGGCCTCCGTCGGCGGGCAAAGGAGTCCGTGGGCGCCGAGTACTACTCGCTAGTGCGTGCCCTCCAGGCCATCGACCGGGCTGAGGCGGCGTTGTTCGTGATCGACGCCACCGAGGGCGTGACCCACCAGGATCAACGCCTGGCGGAGCGGGTGGACGGTGCCGGCAACCCGATCGTGATCTGCCTCAACAAGTGGGAACTGCTCGACGCCACCCAGCGGGCCCAAGTAACGGCCGATATCGAGGACCGGTTGTCGTTCCTGTCCTACGCACCAGTGCTGAAGATCAGCGCCCTCACCGGGCTCGGCGTGCACAAACTCCTGCCCAAGCTGGCGGCCTCGGTCGAGGCCTACCACCGCCGGGTGCCGACCCGCGAGCTCAACAAACTGATCGCCGAGGCCCAGGCGGCCCAGGCCTCGCCCGGCGGGCGGGTCCTCTACGCCACCCAGGGTGCGTCGGACCCACCGACGTTCACCCTGTTCGCCACCAGGACCATTCCTCCGACCTACCTGCGCTACCTGGAGCGGCGGATCCGGGAGCATTTCGAGTTCGGTCCGACGCCGCTGAAGCTTCGCGTCCGCCGCCGGGGCGCCTGACGCTCGCCCCACGGGCCGCGGCCGTCGCCTCCGGCGCCGTCGCCGGGGCCGCGGCGTGAAATGTCCAGTACCGTCGCGGTCATGCTCGACCGGCCGTGGCTGCTGGCCTTGGCCATCGGATGTGCGGTCGCCGCCGTTCTCTGGGGGCGATCGGCCCGACGGCTCGAACGGGCCGCGACCCGTATCGAGGCCCAGACGGCCGGTTCGATCAGTGGGCGCGACGCAGTCGACCTGGCGCGCAGTGCCTGGCAGAAGGACCTTCACGCCGCGGTCCTCTACGGCGTGCTGGCGATCGGATTGTTCTTCGCCTCGTGGTCGACCGCGCCCTGGCTGTCGTTACCTCTGCTGGCGCTCGCGGTGCCCGTCGTGGCGTCCATCCGATTCGCCCCCCGGTTCCTCGGCGAAGCGAGGCTGGCCGAGGAGCGCTCCCAGCTGGAGCGCCGGGCCGCGGAGGTCTTGGCCCAAGAAGAGCTGGCACCGCGGCGCTGGGCGGCCCGGCTGGCGCCGGCCGAGCTGCCCCTGATCGACGGTTTCGAGCTGGGCCGGGTGTACGAGCCGGGCACGGGGATGATGGCGGGCGACTTCTACGACGTGTACCGCAACGGCCCCGACCGGCTGGCGTGCGTGATCGGCGACGTGGCGGGCCACGGCATCGAGCCGTCGATCACCGCCTTCCAGGTCAAGTATCTGCTGCGCAACTTCATCCGCCAGTACCGGGATCCCGCCCAGGCGCTCGAGGAACTGAACGTGGTCCTGTCGACCAGCGGCCGCCCCGAGGACCTGGTCTCGGTGTGCGTGGTGGTCTTCGACACCGCGGCGGGAACCGTCCGTTACGCCTCGGCCGGCCATCCCCCCGTGTGGCTGTGGCATGACGGCGAGCTGAACGCGCTGCGGGCCACCGGACCCCTCCTCACGCTCGACCCGACGGGCAGCTTCCACTCCCGGGAGATGCCGTTGGATCCCGGCGACTTGTTGCTGCTGTACACCGACGGCTTGTCCGAGGCCCGTGCGGGCGGCCAGCTGTTCGGCGAGGATCGCATCGCCAACATCATCAAGCGCGACCCGGGGCAAGAGGCGACGACCCTGTGCAAGGTGTTGCTCGAAGCGGCCCGCGACTTTGCATCGGAGCCCCTGAGTGACGACGTGGCGATCCTGGCGGTGCGGCGCACGTAGAGCGTGCTGAGCCGTGGGTGGCGATTCTGGTAGGGATCTGTTCTCTGGCAGGGCTTTGACACCGCCAGGCGGTAGAAAACCCCTACCAGAGACCCAGACCCCCACCAAACGGAGCCAAACGGCGGGCTTCGCCGGGCACCGCGACCGGACATCGCGTCGGCGGCGGCGGCGGCGGCGCCGACCGGCCCCCTCCATGGGCGAGACTGACGGTGTCATGGACCGCGACATCACTGACGCCTCCGACCGGGCCCGGCGGGGCAACGCCGAGCGGGAGCGCGAACGCGACAAGCTGGCCCGCGAGGGAAAGCTCTTCGTCCGCGACCGCCTGGCGCTCCTCCTCGACGAGGGCAGCTTCGTCGAGGACGGCCTACTCGCCAACTCCCGGGCCCCCGCCGACGATCTGCCCGCTGACGGGGTGATCACGGGCCGGGGCCACGTGGACGGCCGCCCGGTGTGCGTCATGGCCAACGACCAAACGGTGAAGGCGGGGTCATGGGGGGCCCGGACGGTCGAGAAGATCATCCGCCTGACCGAGTACGCCCTGGCCCACGAGCTGCCGATCGTGTGGCTGGTCGATTCCGCGGGGGCGCGGATCACCGACCAGGTGCAGCTCTTTCCCGGCCGGCGAGGCGCCGGGCGGATCTTCTACAACCAGGTCCGCCTCTCGGGCCGGGTCCCCCAGGTGTGCTGCCTGTTCGGCCCCTCGGCCGCGGGCGGGGCGTATATCCCGAGCTTCTGTGACGCCGTGTTCATGGTCGAGGGCAACGCCTCGATGTACCTCGGCTCGCCCCGCATGGCCGAGATGGTGATCGGCGAGCACGCCAGCCTCGAGGAGATGGGCGGCGCCCGGATGCACGCCTCGGTCTCAGGTTCGGGCGACACGCTCGCCTCCGACGATGCCGATGCCATCTCGCTGGCCCGCACGTGGCTGTCGTACTTCCCCACCAACTGGCGAGACGCCCCTCCCGTCGGCGAAGCGGCCAAGCCCCGGTCCAACCTCACCGCAGCCATGATCCCAGCCTCGCCCGCCGAGGGCTACGACATTCACGGCGTGATCGAGGCGCTCGTCGACGAGGACAGCTTCTTCGAGCTCAAGGCGCTGTGGGCGCCGGAACTGGTGATCGGCCTGGCCCGCCTGGACGGCAATCCCCTCGGTGTCGTCGCCAACAACCCGGCGGTGAAGGGGGGCGTGCTGTTCGTCGACTCCGCCGACAAGGCGGCCCGGTTCATCTGGTGCTGCGACGCCTTCAACATCCCGCTGCTCTTTCTCTGCGACGTGCCGGGATTCATGGTCGGGACCCAGGTCGAGCGCCAGGGCATCATCCGCCATGGCGCCAAGATGATCACGGCGGTGTCCGAGGCGACCGTTCCCAAGGTCTCGGTGATCGTGCGCAAGGCCTACGGCGCCGGGCTCTACGCCATGGCCGGCCCCGCCTTCGAACCCGACGCCTGCCTGGCGCTGCCCTCCGCCCAGATCGCGGTCATGGGTCCCGAGGCGGCGGTCAACGCGGTGTATGCCAAGAGGATCGCGGCCATCGACGACGCGGCCGAGCGGGAACGGTTCGTCACCGAACGCCGGATCGAGTACGAAGCCGACGTCGACCTCCTGCGGCTGGCCTCGGACCTCGTCATCGACGCGGTCGTGGAGCCCGAATCGCTGCGGGCCGAGCTGATCTCGCGGCTGCAGTTGGCGGGCGGGAAGGACCGGACCTTCACCGAGCGCCACCACGGGGTGCCGCCGGTATGACCTCGGCCGTTCCGACCACAGTGCGCATCCGCGAGGTCGGTCCTCGCGACGGGCTCCAAGGCGAGTCACCACTTTCGGTCACCGATCGCGTGCGCCTGATCGAGGCGCTGGCCGCCACCGGCGTGGCCGACATCGAGGCCGTGGCCTTCGTTTCCCCCCGCGCCGTGCCCGCCATGGCCCAGGCGGGCGACGTGCTGGCGGCGCTGCCACGGCGACCCGGCGTGCGCTACTGGGCCCTCGTGCCCAACGTGCGGGGCGCCGAGCTGGCGTTGGCGGCGGCGGTCGACGGCCTTACGGTGACGGTCTCGGCGTCAGAGGCCTACTCGGGAAAAAACGTCGCCATGTCGGTGCAGGAATCGGTGGCCGAAGCGGGTCGCATTGCGGCGCGGGCCGGCTCGGTGGCGGTGAACGCCGTCATCTCGTGTGCGTTTGGTTCGCCGTTCGAGGGCGACATCGAAGCGTCGGTGGTGGAGGGACTGGCCGGCCAGCTGCTCGACGGCGGGGCCAACACCATCACGCTGGCCGATACGACGGGGATGGCCACCCCGAGCCGCATCGACGCCTTGTTGATTGCGACGGGCAACGCGGTGGGGCTCCACCTGCACGACACCCGGGGTACCGCCCTCCTCAACGCTTACGTCGCACTCGGGCGGGGACTTTCCCAGTTCGATTGTGCCGTCGGCGGGCTCGGCGGCTCGCCCTTCGCCCCCGGAGCGGGCGGCAACCTGGCCACCGAGGATCTGGTGTACCTGCTGGACGAGTTGGGGGTCGAAACGGGGGTCGACCTGAGGTCGGTCCTCGACGCCAGCGCGCTGGTGGCGGCGCTGGTCGGACATCCTGTGCCGAGCCGGGTGGCCCAGGCGGGGCCGAGGAGGTCCGGCCATGCCGTGGTGTGAGAGTTGTAGCAAGTTCTGGAGCCCGCCCGCGATGGGCAAGGGAGGGGAGTGCCCGACCTGCGGCCAGGTGATCGCCCCGCCCCGCAACGTCCCCTGGCATTTCAAGGCATTACTGGGCGGGATCGTCGTGTATCTGGGCTACCGGGCCTACCAAGGCGTCGAGTGGGTGATGCACCACCTCTAGGCGCCCTAGGATGCCCGAGGTTCAACACCGCGGGCTGTGGCGCAGCTTGGTTAGCGCGCTTGACTGGGGGTCAAGAGGTCCCGAGTTCAAATCTCGGCAGCCCGACTAGAAAAGAGCAGGTCAGAGCCGGTGCGGGAAGCGCCGGCTTTTCTCGTCCCAGGGCATGTATGCAGGATGTATGTAATTGTCGGCCACCCGGCGTACCATCTGCTGTATGCGAGCGGTCGAGGCGGTGGAGCCGTCGGTGCAGCGCCAGCGCGGACGGTGGGTCGTCCGGGTCTCGGGCTACGACCCGGCGACGGGGCGTCGGCGCGTCCGCCAGCTGGGGACTTTCGACACCAAGCGGGCGGCCCTCGCTTGTGCCCGGGCTGCCGCCGAGGGGCGCGCCGGGGGTGACGACGAGACGGTTGGCGCCTTCCTTGAGCAGGTATGGCTGCCGGCCAAGGACGGCCGGGTCGAGGTAGCCACCTACGACCAATACCGCTGGGCCGTCGTCCGCCACATCGTCCCGATGATCGGGGCGGTGCGGCTCGGGGACCTGACGCCCGAGGTGGTCGACGACTGGCTGCGCGAGCTGTCGGTGCCGCCCGAGGGTGGCAAGCCCAGGCTCGGCTCAACGTCGTCCCGGCTGGTACGCAAAGTGCTGTCGATGGCGCTGGAGGAGGCGGTGCAGCGGGGGCGGCTGGCCCGCAACCCCGTCGTCCTCACCCAGCCGCCGCGTGCCACGCGGTCGCGCCAGCGCCTCGGTTGGACCCTGGAAGAGGCGCGGGCGTTTCTGGCCGCCGTGGCCGATCATCGGCTGGGGGCGGCATTTCATCTCGGCCTCGTGACCGGTCTGCGCCGGGGTGAGGTTCTCGCCCTGCACTGGGAAGACATAGATCTCGACCGATGCCAGTTGGAGGTCGTGCAGCAGCTGGCGGTGGAGCGGGGACGGCCAGTCATGAAGCAGCTCAAGACCGAGGCCAGCGAACGAGTAGTCACCTTCGGCCCGGCGACGGCCGACGTTCTCCGCAGGCACCGGGCCCGCCAGCTGTCGGAGGCGGCGGTGTGCGGGCGGGCCTGGGTTGACTCAGGGCTGGTGTTCACGACGGGGTTCGGTGGCCAGATCGACCCCAACAACTTCGGGCGACTGATGGACGACCTCATCACGAAGACCGGCCTGCCTCGCATCACGCCCAAAGGGCTGCGGCACACTGCCCAGTCGGTCGGCCGGGTCGTGGTCGGCGACGACAAGGTCATGCAGGAGCGTCTCGGCCACGCCGACATCGAGATCACCCTCAACACATACACGTACACTGTTTCCGAGCAGCATCGGCGGGCCGGGGAGCAGATCGACCAGGTGTTCACCGGGCCGACGCCCGGGTGAGCCCGTTCCGGGCCCGGATCGAGGAGCTCGCCGATGACGCCCTGGTGGTCGTGCGGGGCGGCGGTCTTGACACCGTGACGATCCGATCTGACGCCAGCGCCGCTGCGGCTCGCTTCGGGGAGCACGGCATCTCCGTCTTCTCGGCGGTCGACGAGACGACATTGGATGCCCTGGCCCGGGACCGCCTGGCCCAGTTCGACATCCTTGTCCTCATGACGGCCGGGGCGATCCGCGGGGCCGGGCTGGAGCTGCGACCGACCTTCCGGCGACCGCACTACACGATCATGCTCCCCGACCTGGATCGGGACATCGAGCGGCTCGTCGCGTGCGACAATGTTCGCATGACCAACCCGCACCACGTGCGGTCGGAGGAAGAGCGATGACGGTCGCTGTCGACATCGAGATCGACTGGAACGAGGAGGATGAGACCGGCCTGCCTTGGACGTTGGTAGACCGGGCACTGACGCCGTCCAAGATCGTCCCGGGCACCTACGTCGTCGCGGGCCGCGGGACAGCGGTCGCCGTTGCCGAGGTGGTCGATGTCGATGACGAAGGAATCGTGCATCTGCGGCCTCTCACGGGGCCGGTGTCGTCCCACACCCACCTGCTGTCGGCGTCGGCATAGGGGGAGTTCGCCGGACGACTGTCGTCCTCCGCGGGGGGGGACGACTTCAGGTCCAGTCGGGCAACCGAGGCACGGTTCGGCTCTCGGCCGGCCAACCGGGCGTAAATGCGCTCGGGTGCTCGCGGGCCAGAGCGAAGATTCGTAGCCAATCAGCCACGCCGACCCGCGGTCGGGGCGTGCTTCACAACGCCTCCACGGAGACCAGAGTTCAGCCCGATGCCCCGGCCGCTCGGCAGTCGTCGCCTTTCGGGCTATGCCCGATTGAACATCCTCACAAGGCGGAGTCTCTCGTCTCGAGGTCCATTTGATCAAGAAGGTCGGCCAGTCGCCGGAGAACGTCTCGGGCCTCGCCGAGGTCACCGAATCGTTCCCGCACCATGGACCGAGCGCGTAGTTCTGCCAGCTCGGAGGCGCGGGCGGTGGCGCTGGGTGTACGTTGGGGGTCGGACGCCGCGAGCGGTCGGGCCGCGGCCCACCGGTTGAGGGCCTCGGCCAATACGGGCAGGGTGTCGGGCGTACCAAGGACGATGTCGACGAGTTCGGCGAAGTTGACGCCGTGGTGGCTGTGGTCCGGGGTGTGCAGCGCGCCTTCTTCGGGTGGGGTGAACCACCAGCCCAGGGGCACGCGGAAGGCGCGGGAGAGGGCGACGAGATCGTCCGCCGAGAACTGCTTGACCCGGGCGCTGGCGATGGAGCGTTCGATGGCCGAGAAGCTGGCGTGCGAGAGCCTGGCGCCTAGATACGGTGCCAGTTCGTCGGCCGCCTGTTCTTGCGTCCAGCCCCGCAATATCCGTGCCCGCAAGAGGTTGTGGGCAACGACCTGGTTGGCTGTCCAGGTGCGGGGAAGCAACTTCTGAAGTCGTTCTGCGACATTGCCCACGGTGTTCCTCCCGAGCCTGAGGTACGCACCGGTACCCGGCTGTATGTTCCGGCGCTCATCGGTACTCAACGGTAACGTAGCCTACCGCAACAGTTCAGTTGCAATGAGGATTACTGGGGTGTAAGTTCGAGGTCCCACCATTCTCGGATCCTGCGAGGTCGCTGCCATGGCCGAGCCTTACCCTGTCCCGGATTGCCTGACGATCGAGGAGGCCGCTCGCGTCCTGCGAATGGGCCGGACGACGGCATACGAACAGGCGCGGGTGTACCGCGAGACCGACGGTAGGGCCGGATTGCCGAACTTCGCTGTCGGTGCCTGTTTTCGGTGCCAACCGCAGCTTTGGAGCAGATGCTGGGACGCTCGGTGACGTGTGTGCCCGACCCCCCACGACGAAGGGCCAGCGGCCCAGAGTCCAAGCCGGGTGACCGCCCGGTGAAGCAGCCGGGCGGCGAGGTGCGCCAGCTGCGGGCCCGCCGGGCCCCGGCGGGTGGCACCGGCGGCCAAGACGCGCTGCCCTTATAGGAACGGTCCGGGCTGGAGGTTCGGTGCTCGGCAACGCAGGAGGAGCGTGGCGTCCGCGTGACGCCGGCAGCGTCAGGCCGGTGGGCTCGTGAAGCTCGAGGCCCGGAAGGCCGGATCAAGGACGCGCACGGCAGGAACGAGCCGAGCGACGTGTCCGAGCCCTTGTTTGGCGTGGTCGAGGGGTTCGGGGGGCTGAGACGCGCTTGGGCGAGCACAAGGAGCAGTGTGCAGCGTTCACGTCGCTGGCGATGAGGTCAGGGTCGGTGCGATGGGTAGCAAGGACGGAGCGAATGACAACGAGCAGACGATTGAATACGAAGTCGACTGGCAGGTGAGAACAGTCGCCGTCGAGGCGGTGGACGTTGAGGC
>JAUTXM010000194.1 GCA_030838025.1 Acidimicrobiaceae bacterium | reverse complement strand
ATCTGCCATGGCTGGTCGAGGAGGTGCGCTCTGTGCTCGTCGCCCCCGGCCCGGGGGGCACGACGACGGTACCGGCGGTGCCGAGCGCATGTTGAGTGCCCACCGACCGGCGGCGGTGGCGCCTGGGGTCTCGTTGGCGCGGGGTGGCCGGGCGTGGACGTTGGCCGCGGTCGAGGCCGACGCGTTTGCCGGCGAGCATGGCCAGGCGTGGTGGTTCGCCCCGTGGGGGTCGACCAGGGTGGCGATGACGGTGCAGTTGCTGTTGGAGGATCGCCACGTGCTCGGCGACGGTTCGGCAGTTCTGATGGTGGGCCGGGGGCGCGGGTCCGGCAGCGGGGTGGCTGCCCGGGTGGCGGCGGCGGTGGTGGTGATGTTGGCGGCGTCGGCGTTGCTGGCGGCTTTGCTGTCCCCGGTGGTGCCCATGCTGTTGGCGTTGGCTGTGCTGTTGATGGTGTGTCGTGGCGTGCCGAGGTCGTGGCGGGACCGCAAGGCCCGTAAGAGGTTGAAGGACCGGCGGCCGCGCGGGGCGCGGCTGGTGCACTCGGTTGCCCGGGCCCGCTGGGCGGAGCCGGGCCGGGGCGGCGAGCTGCTCGAGGAGTTGCACGGTATTGCCGATCGGCGCGGCTGGCAGTTGGTATTGGAGACGGACCGCCCGAAGCTGGTCGGCTACTACCAGCGTCACGGATACGGGATGTTGGGCGACGAGCGGATGCATTCGGGGGAGACGCGCTGGGCGATGGTGCGCGATCCGGAACCGATGGAGGTGATGTGATGCGGGCGCTGCGCTCGGCGCTGCGGGTGTTGGGATTGCTGACCGTCGAGGTGGCCCTGGTCGCGGTGCTCTACCGGGCGGGGTCGGCGATGGGTACCGTCCCATTCGATCATCTGAACTCTTGGCTGTCGCAGCCGACGACGGAGACGACGGTGACGTCGCTGATCCGTCTGGGTTTGCTGATCTTCGGGTGGTGGCTGTTGGCGTCGACGGTGCTGTCGCTGCTGTCCCATCTGTTCGGCCGGCGCGACGCCGTAGTGCGGGGCCGGTCGCGACGTTGGATGTTCCCGCTGGTCCACAAGATTGTGGAGGGGGCGCTGGGGCTGTCGATGTTGGCCTCGACCGTTGCCGCCGGCTCATCGGTGGCGTCGGCTGCTCCGCTCCATCGAGCGGCGATTGTCCGCACCGTCGGGCCGTCCCGTCCAGCGGCGGCTCCGACACGACGCGAACGGCCCGAGTTGGGCGAGAAGCGCGATCGCGACGATGCGGTGTTGGCCCGCTCAGGGAACACCGCTGCGGTGAACGTGCCCCGGCACCTGTCGCATCCTGGGGTCCTCGTCCACAAGGCCCCGGCGTTGGGTCCAGCAACGCCCAATGATTCGGCGCCGAGTGTCGCCAACGGGTTCGCCGGCTTACCCGCTGGGACCAAGGTTCATGTGGTCGCGACCGGTGACTGCTTGTCCGTGATGGCCGAGAAGTACTTGGGGGACTGGCGCCTGGACACCACGATCTTCCAAATGAACGCCGGGCGCGTTCAACCGAATGGTCATGCCTTGAGCGACGCCCACTGGATTTACCCGGGCTGGGTGCTGGTTCTGCCCGACAACGCGGTGGGTGCAACCGTCGTCGGGGGGCCAGCGGCAGCTCCCTCCGTGCCTGCGTCGAATCACGTGACCCCGCCGGCGTCGCCGACAACCCCCGCTGTGACGGCCCCGGCCCCCACCGTGGCGACCCCTGCGACGGCCCCAGCCCCGGCGGTGAGGGCCCCCGCCCGCGCCCCCGCCGTGACGGCCCCCGCGGCGGCCACGGCGCCGGTGAGGCCTTCGGGCGTGGCGGGGGCACCTGGCGTGCGGCGGCCGCGTCCACTGCGACCCCTGGGCGCGCCGGCCTCGGCACCGCTGGTGTCTCGACCTCCGCTCCGGTCGGTTGGGGAGGGGATCGCCGCGGTGGCCAGTGTCGTTGCGATTGCTGCGGGCGGGGTTCGGCTGTCGCGGCTGTTGCGGGAGCGTTCCGCGGCTCGGCTGCGGGTGCTGCGCAGTCAGCAGGCCGCGCAGCGCAAGGGCGGACGCAGTGTCCTCCAGCCCACGGGGAGGTTGGCCAAACTGGAGCTCGGGGTGGAACGGGCGGCCGCCAACACCGCGCCGGTCAGCGACCTGTTGGACTCGGCATTGCGCGCCATGGCAGTGGGCGTGGCCGATTGGCCGTCGGATCAGCTGCCAGTCGTGGTGGCGGTGCATCTTTGTGACGCTGATGCGGCGGTGGAGTTGCAGCTGGCCGTGCCTTGTCCGTCGCCGCCGCCGGGTTTTGTGGCGCCCAACCCGTACTGCTGGCGCACTGCCGTGTCCGCCGATGAGCTGGCTCACCTGGGTGCCGATGCCGTGAACCCCTGCCCTTGCCTTGTCACGGTGGGGGCGTCACCGGTGGGACAGGTCCTGGTCGACTTGGAGCGCGCGGGGGTCCTCAGTGTCGAGGGGCCCCCGGCGTTGGTGGCGGGCCTGTTGAACGCGGCGGCCGCCGAGTTGGCGTGCGACTCGCCGAGCCACCATGTCGTGGTGCGCCTGGTGGGCACCGCCGGGGCATTGGACGTCCTGCCCGACGTCGAGGACCTGGAGCTGGCCGAGTTGCCGGCGCAGCTCGACAGCCATCGCTTCGCCACCGGCGCCGAGGCCGAGGACAGCGGGGGGACCTTCGAGCTGCGGGTGCGCAGCGAGGGGACCGAGCTGTACTCACCGATGGTTGCCGTCGTCGCCGGCGGCTCCCTGCCCGAGCTGGCGAACCTGTCCGAGTGCGCACCTCCGGGTTCTGGGGTGGCGGTCATCGCGGCTGGTCCGGTGCCGGGGACGAGGTGGCGGCTGCGCCTGAGCCCCAGCGACAGCCGACTGGACCGGGTGGGCCTGGTCATGGATCGCGTCAGCACCGCGGACGCGCCCGCCTTGAGCGAGCTACTCGCGGTGCGGGCCAATGTCGCCGGGGTCGCCGATGTCGTCGAGCTCCGCCGCGCGGTCCCACCATCGGAGACACCCGCGCCTGGCGAGGCGGAGCAAGGTGTGATGATTGCCGCCGCCGAAGGTCCCAGCGAGGACGGCGAAGCGGGCACAGTGCCGCCTCGCGTCCTGGTGTTGTGTGATCGGCCTCACGTGGAGAACTGGGCCAGGCCCCCCACGGTGAAGGACGGGCCGGTGGAGGAGGTGGTGGTGCGCCTGACGATCGCGGATGGACCGGTGTCGGCCGAGCAGCTGTACGACCAGATTTGGGCGAGCCGGGCGCGCTTCCGTGAGGGTTACCGCAAGCTGGTCAGCGAGGGTGTATCGCGGGCCCGGTTGTGCCTGGGCCGCCAGTACATCCCCAACGCTTCCAAGGGCATGTACCGCATCGACCTGCCCAGCGACCTGGGCGATTTCCGTCGCCTTGTGGCCTCAGCGGATCGCAGCATGAACCCGGCCGAGGAGCTGGCCCTGCTCGGCCAGGCGCTGGCATTGGTGGCCGGCACCCCGTTCAAGGTGGTGACTTCGGGTAGCTACGACTCGGTGACCATCGACGCCGGCGCCCTGCCGTCGATCCAGCGGCTAGTCGGCAACGCGGCCCACCAGGCGGTGCAGCTGGCGTTGCGCTTGGGTGAGACGGAGCGGGCGTCGTGGGCCGCCGACAAGGGCCTGCTGGTGTCACCGGTGAGCGAGCAGCTGTGGCAGGACCGGGCGCTCGTGGCCGAGGTGGCCGAGGATGACGAAGCAATCGACGCTATCCACCGGCGGGCGGTGGAGGCCACCGGGGGATTGTCGGCGGAGACCGAGGAGTGGTTCGCCCAGCTGGTCGGCCGGCGGCGCAGCACCCGCCAGTGGCGGGTCCGCGGGTTGAGCGGGGGAGCCCCCAACGGCAACGGCTCGGCGGGGGAGGAGAAGGTCGGGAGGCGCGGATGAGGGTGTACCTCGATGTCGACATCAAGGAGAAGGACGAGGCGAAGCGTGACGGCGCCCACTGGGACCCGGCCGCGAGGAAGTGGTACGTCGACAATGAGCCCGAGGCCCTGGACCGGGTGAGACCGTGGTGGCCGCTGTGTGCCCGGGATTGGCCCGGGCCGATGGTGCCCGTGTCGCTGATCGGCGTTACCGAGCTGTGCTGGCGTTGCGGCGAACCGACCATCGCCATTGCTGGTGTCGTCCACGAGGGCCGGTTTCACTCCTTCGACGACCTCGCAGTGGTGATAGCCACGCTGCCTGACCTCGAAACCGTCCGGGCCGAGTGCATGATGGGCGAGTTGAAGCGTCGCTGGTCCCGGACGCTCGGCCGGCGCTCTGTGGCCAACGGGTGCTTTCACTGCGACGCGTTG
>JAUTXM010000173.1 GCA_030838025.1 Acidimicrobiaceae bacterium | reverse complement strand
GTCTGCCGACAGGATCGACCGGAACATCCTGAGGGTGGCAGGTGGTGGAGCGCGTACGTCGCCCTGGCGATGATGTGCTCAGCCTTGGTGGGTGTAGCGGTGCTCGGCACCGTCTCCGCATCCGCTGCGACCCCTGCGTTGCAGTTGCCCTGGCCAACTGGACAGACGCATTACATCCTTGCCGGAGCTAACGGTGGCAACAGTTACAACTGTGGCGATCACCTCGCTCCACGAGACGCGTACGCGATCGACTTCCAGTTGTCGACCGGAAATGCTGTCTCTGCTGTGGCGGCCGGAACCGCGCACACCGGAAATCAAGGAACCGGCGGGTATGGAATGTTCGTATGGATCGATCACGGTGGAGGGGTCGTGTCTCTATACGGTCACCTCAGCGCCTTGTCTATCTCGGACGGTCAGACAGTGTCACAAGGTCAACCCATCGGTTCAGCTGGAAGCACCGGGAATTCGACCGGTCCGCACTTGCATTTCTCTCTTCGCTCCGGCGCCACCAGTTGGAACAATGGATCATCACTTCAACCCGAACCGATGTCGGGTTATACGGGATTCGGGAACTACGGAACCTGCAACAACCACGGGAACAGCCCCAATTACACGTCCAGCGCTCCCGCGGGCCCTTTCTGTCAGCATGACCTGAGACACCGGGGGTTGTCCCCCATCCCTCAAGGGCGAGACTGGATCCGGTAAAACGAGATGACCATGCCAACAGTTTTGATGCAACGCGCCCATGATGAGGTGATGGCCGACAGTGGCCCCACCTTGCCCGACAAGCCTCGACGGCGGAGTTTCACCACCGAGTACAAGCAGAGGATCGTGGACGCCTACGACGCCTGCGCCGGCGACGGCGACAAAGGCGCCCTGTTGCGCCGTGAGGGCCTGTACTCAAGCCACATCGTGGAGTGGCGCCGAGCCCGCGACAACGCGGCACGCCGCGGTCTGGCCAAGCCCCGGGCGAAGACGTCGCCCGACACGGCAGCTTTGGCCAAGGCCAACGCCAAGATCGAACGCCTCGAGGGCCAACTGGCCAAGCACCGCCTGGCGTTGGAGATCTCGGGAAAAGCGCACGCGCTCTTGGAGCTACTTGCCGAGAGCGCGACCGACGAGCCCAAGCCGAAGCCGTGATCGACGCCTGCTTCGCCGAACTGGTCCCGCTTGTGGGCACCGCCGGCGCCTGTAGGGGATCGGGGAAGAGCCGGGCCACGCACTACCGGCGATGCCAGCCGCCGCGTCTGGGGCCCCGCCAACCCCGCTCGACGCCGGACAACGCCTTGTCTCAGCCCGAGACAGCCGAACTGCTGGCCCTGTTGCGCTCGAAGCGGTTCGTGGACCTAGCCCCCGCCCAGGTGTGGGCCATCAGCTTGGACGAGGGCGTGTACCTGGCGTCGATCTCCACCATGTACCGGGTGCTGCGCGCCGCCTGCGAGGTCCGCGAACGGCGATCCCAGGCCAACCATCCTCCCCGGGCCCGGCCCGAGTTGATGGCGGATCGGCCGAACATGTGCTGGACCTGGGACATCACCAAACTCCGCGGTCCCGACAAGGGCGTGTGGTTCGACTGCTACGTGGCCATCGACATCTTCTCCCGCTACGTGGTGGGGTGGATGGTGGCGACCACCGAGACCGCCGAGCTGGCCGAGGAGTTCATCGCCACCGCGGTCGCCGAACAAGGCGTCACGCGTGGTGAGCTCACTTTGCACGCCGACCGCGGCACCTCCATGACCTCCAAGGGCGTCGCCCAACTCCTGACCGACCTGGGCGTCGCCAGGACGCACAGCCGACCCCACGTCAGTAACGACAACCCTTACAGCGAAGCGGTCAACAAGACCCTGAAATACTGCCCGGCGTTCCCTGCCCGATTCGGCTCGATCCAAGACGCCCGCGTCTTCTGCGGCCAGTTCTTCGACTACTACAACCATCAGCACCGCCACTCCGGCATCGCCCTGCACACCCCGGCGACGGTCCATTACGGCACCGCCGAGCAAATCCAGGCCGCCCGGGTCGAGACCCTCGACGCCGCCTACGCCGCCAACCCAGCCCGGTTCCGCAACCGCCGGCCAAGCCCACCCCGGCTGCCCACAACAGCCTGGATCAACAATCCCACCATCCACACCGACGCACAGAAGAAATCCTGATCATTTGTCTCAAAGGTCTTGACAGGTTCCGCGACGCCAGGAACCGGGCGTATCGCTGTGCGGGCTCCCCGCGAGGGACTCGAAGGCCGTCCTCCCACCGTGAAATGGCCGCGTGAGTGACGCCACACACTGCCGCGACTTCTGACTGGCTGAAACCTGCCGCTCGTCGCATTTGCTTCGCCTTACCGGACCGAGCGAGGGATCTGGCCTCAGCCAGGTTGGTCGCATCTGCTTGCCTCATGTCCGACTACGGTACAGATCGTGACGGTGGTGTACCGGGAAATCGGGGTCGCTTATCGTGCTTACCGGTACAGTGCTTGACGTGATTGTACCGGTACATTACCGTCTGGGGTGTGACACCAACGGGCCGGGCTCAACTGCTTCGCAACCCCACCTCCTTCAGCCCAACACCGGGGACGCCGGGAGGCCTCGTCGTCTACCTCAGCAAGTACGTGCTGTGGGAACACATCGACGTGTACTGGGATCGTGATGATCTGCCATACCGGGTGTGGATGACCGTGGCCCTCGTCG
>JAUTXM010000169.1 GCA_030838025.1 Acidimicrobiaceae bacterium | reverse complement strand
CCGACCGACCACTCCGCCCGACCGACCACTCCGCCCGACCGACCACTCCGCCCGACCGACCACCAGGCCCGACCGACCACCAGGCGTGGTCTGGCGTGGTCCGACCGACCACCCGGCGTGGTCTGGCGTGGTTAGCGCGGGTCCGGCGTGAGTCCGTTCGGGCGCGATAGCTGCGTCGGGACTTCGCTCACCGCAGAGACGGCCCAACGGTGCCGCCGAGGTAGCCCGGTAACGCGCCGTCCTTTTCCCCGATCCTATGGTGCGAGGATGGAGGTCCATCGTCGGAGGCGAGGTGCCCTGGGTCTATCGCGATCGTGCCCACGCGGGGGAGCTGCTGGCGGCGCGGCTGGCTCATTACGCCGGCGCGGATGTGACCGTGCTGGCCCTGCCGAGAGGTGGCGTCCCGGTGGCTTATCCCGTCGCGCAGGCTCTCGGTGCTCCGTTGGACATCCTGGCAGTCCGCAAACTGGGCGTGCCCGGTCACGAGGAGCTGGCCATGGGAGCGGTCGCGTCCGGCGGGGTTCGGGTGCTCAACAACGACGTGGTGTTGCACCTGCGGATCGACTCGGCCTCCATCGAGGCTGTGACCAGAGCGGAGCTGGCCCGTCTGACCGACCAGGAGCGATTCCGGGGCAACCGCCCTGCGGCTGCCTTGGAGGGTCGGACGGTGATCCTCGTCGACGACGGCTTGGCGACTGGGTCGACCATGGAGGCGGCCATCGCCGCCTGCCGGAATGCGGCTGTCGCGGGCATTGTGGTCGCGGTCCCGGTGGGGGCGCCGCAGACCGTCGCCTACCTGGCGGGTTTGGCCGACGAGGTCATCTGCCCGCTCACGCCGGCAGTGTTCCGAGCGGTGGGGCTTGTCTACGGCGACTTTTCGCCCGTCCACAACGACGAGGTTCGGGCGCTCTTGAACCGCAGTCGACCTGACGGGATCGGCATATGAAGTCGCCGCGGGATCGAACGCACGGTCAGGAAGAGATGGTCGGGACCCGCCCACCCACTGACGGTGGTTGGAAGAACCGCTGTTGACGCGTCGACATCGCCGCCACCACCTCGGCCGGCGCGGCGGGCGTCGACCCCCATGCCGTGCTGCCCGGCGAGTACTTGTACAGCAGCGCCCATCGGGTGTCGGGGCCCCGCCAGGGGATCGTGCAATGCATGAGCGCCTCGGTGAACACCAGGAGGGACCCGGCGGGCTGGGGGACCTCGACCACCAGCGACTCCGCCCCGGCCGGCAATGGCTCCGACGTCCGGTGACTGCCCGGGATGCAACCGAAACCCCCGTCGCCGGGCCCGCCGCCACTCAACGACCACGAGATGGTGAGCAGGCCGCTGCGCATCACCCCCATACGGTGCAGGTAGTACTGCGACGAGTCGAACGGCTCGGCTGGCCCGTGTAGGCCGAGCCCCGAGGTACCGGGACGCATCGTGATCCCATAGGCGTGGTCCAGTCGCACGTAGGGACCGATGAGATCCATCAACACCGCGACCACGAGCGGGTGATCGATCAGATCACAGAAGACCTGGTCCCAGACGAAGAGGTCCCCGTTGTGCCCGAAGCGCTGCCGTTCGATGGTGTCGTCGGCCGGCGGCAGGCCCTGGCGGTCGATTGCCGCCCGTAGCCGGGCAAGCGTCGCCTCATCGAGCACGTCCTCGAACAGCAGATAGCCCCGCAGGTCAAAGGTGTAGCGGTCGAGCGGTTTCAAGGCGGGGATCGATTCCGGCCACCGTTCGGCGTCCCGGTCGGTCTTCCACCACCGACCCCGTTCCCTACCCATCGGATGCGGCTGCCGCCCACGTCGTGCGTGGCCACGGTCGGAACTGGAAAGGCCGGCGGCATGCATGACTGCGTCGTCCGAGAGCAGGAAACCGGCCAGGTCGGTCCATGCGGACAAGAAACCGGCGCAGCGCCAGATAGCGGTACGGGAGGTTCACGCGGCCCGGCGGGAGCCGCCGGTAGTGGCGTCGGAGGAACTCGTCGAGGCGATCGAACCGGCGCCCCTCGGTCGGTGTGAGGTGCAGGCCCAGGCGCTCGGCCAGGCGGGGGTCCAGCGTTCCAATAGCGAGGACACGAAGGGCCGACATTGCCGGCGGGGGAAGGAACCACCGTCGAAACCACAGGACGTCGCGCACCACCCGGCCGCTGGTGGCGGTGGACCCGAGAATGTCGCCGTCGAGCATGCCGTCGAGGTAGGCCGCGAAGGCGGGACGATCAGGGGGGATCAGGGCGGCGGGGATCCCGAAGAAGCGGGCAAAGGCGCACATGTCGCCGTA
Source organism: Acidimicrobiaceae bacterium (assembly GCA_030838025.1). GTDB lineage: Bacteria > Actinomycetota > Acidimicrobiia > Acidimicrobiales > Palsa-688 > JALYXV01. The sequence goes on along the minus strand of JAUTXM010000169.1, from coordinate 13,857 downwards.
GAACGCCTCCCGCTCGCCAGGCCGGTAGGGGCGTACCCAGCGGCAGAAGGCCAGGTCACAGTTGTCGACCAAGGTGGCCCAGACCCAGAGGAGGAGGGAGGCATCGTGGGCCGTATAGCGGCCGCCCGCGGTGGCACCGTTGATGTGGTCGTGGAACCGGTAGATCTGGCGGGCCGCCCCCATGGGCTCGTCGCGTTGTCCGAAGATCAGGCGCAGCGCGGCGTCGGAGGTGGCGCCGAGCCGGTGGATGGGCCGCTCCTGGAACCGGCTGTGGTCGGCGACGGCCGCCCCGACGCTCGGGTGCGCCACTTCCATGATCAGCGCCCGCAGATACAGGAGGTTCACGATCGGCTCGCCCACCACAAGGCGGATGGTGCTCTGCGGGCCGAATGCCAGGAGAGCCGAGGGGTCGAGCGCTCCCAGGACCGGCTGAGCCGGATCTGGCTCAGTCGGTTGGGCCGATTGCGAGGAGGACATACCCCCGAGACTCTACGAACCGCGCCGCGTCCGTCCGCGAAGGGCCCCGAAGCAGAGGGACATGCTGGCCAGGCCGACCACGCCGATTGCGAGGAGCGCCTTGGCCAGCTGATCCCATTGCCAACCGGCGGTGACCAACGATCGCTGTCCCTCGAGTACATAGGTCACGGGATTCCAACGGGCGACGGTGTTCAGCCATCCGGTGAGTTGGCTCCGGGGGACATAGGACGAGGTCATGAACAGGAACGGGAAGAACAGCAGGAAGCTGGAGTTCACGGCTGCGGGATTGCCCGACTTCAGCGCAATGGCGTAGCCGAATCCGGCAAACGCCAGGCTCCAGAGGGCGGCCATGGCGATGAACACCACAAGGCCGAGCAGGCCGGACTCGATGTGGACCCCCAACGCCAAGGCGAGCGCCACGATGGGCACCGTCAGGAGGCAGGCGACGGTCACGTCGGCGACCATGTGCCCGAGCAAGATGGCCAGCCGTCGCACCGGGGTGAGCAGCAGTCGGTCGAAGTATCCCCCTTGGATGTCGAGCACGAGCGATCCCGCTCGTGAGACGCCCGTTACCCCGATGAGTATGGCGGTGGGCATCATGAACGCTTTGATGTCGAAGCCCTTGATGTTGCTTTCGGTGAGTTGTTGCAGCGTCCCGATGTTGACCACGAAGAAGAACAGCGCAATGAAGATCGGTGGGATGACGGTCTCCCGCTCGCGGGGGACCGCACGAAGGGCTCGCCCGGCCACCGAGGCGACATCTCGCAGGAACGGTGACGGACGGGCGCGGACGCCACGGTGGTCTCGGACGTCGATGCTGGTACTGGCCGCGATCTCGATGGTTGTCATCGACCTACCTCCACGACTTCACGTTGGGCGGATTCATCGGGCCGGATGTGGTTGCCGGTGAGTTCGAGAAACACGTCGTCGAGTGTCGGCGTGCGCAACGTGAGGTACCGGACCGGGGCCACGGTGTTGAGGGCTACGGCGACCGCGCCGATCGTGGCCGCGCCGTCGAGTGCCGTGATGATCATCTCGTCGCCCCGGGACTCGATGCCCTGAACTCCGGGCACCGCTTCGACGGCCGGACCGGCCGCTCGGGCGCTGCCATCCACGCGGGCGACGATGACGTCGTCGCCGACGCTGCGCTTCAACTCGGCAGGGGTTCCTTGCGCGACCAGTCGTCCGTCATTGATGATGCCCACCCGGTCGGCCAGCTCGTCGGCTTCTTCCAGGTACTGCGTCGTCAGGAAGATTGTCATGTCGAGCTCACGGTTCAGGCGTCGGACCTCTTCCCACATCCGTGCCCGGCTCACCGGATCGAGCCCGGTCGTGGGCTCGTCAAGGAACAGGACTTCCGGGTTGTGCACCAGTGCCGCGGCCAGGTCGAGCCGGCGCTTCATCCCACCGGAGTAGGTGGCGATGGGACGACCGAGCGCATCGCCGATTTCGATCAGCCGGCCCAGCTCGCTCAGCCTTCCCTCGATCTCGGCCCGGGTCAGGCCGTAGAGGCGGCCTTGGAGGCGCAGCAGCTCGATCCCGGTCTGCTTGGGGTCGAGCGCCGCTTCCTGGAGCGCCACGCCGATACGGAGGCGAACCTGGTCGGGCTGGGTGGCGACGTCGTAACCGGCGACGACCGCTCGCCCCCCAGTTGGCGCCAGCAACGTGCAGAGCACTTTGACCGTGGTCGATTTGCCGGCGCCGTTGGGTCCGAGGAAGCCGTAGATCTCGCCGGACGCGATGTCAAGGTCGACCTGGTCGACGGCCGTGAGCCCGTCGAACTGGCGGACGAGGCGCTCAGCCAGGATGGCCGTGGACGCATGGGGGATGCCTGTCGGTTTCATACCGACATCATCCGCGACCTAACTGGCCATCTATTGACCAGTTTCTTTTACCCGAACCGCGAAACGGGGCTCAGAGCGGCCGTGGTTTGGCGTACGACTCGCGGGCGCTGTAGTACGCCACGGTGGCGGCGGCGATGGCGACACCAAGTGTGGCCAGCGCCTGGTCGAGCCGCATCAGGCCGGATCCCTTTTCGGATATGAGCACGATGGTGCGGATAATGCCGTAGCCGGCGATGATCGTGGCGAGCCCGGAGAGGACGGCCAGCAATTTCGGTCGGGGGAACCCTCCGGGCGGGTCGAACGTCAGCAGGAGCAGGGCCGCCGCGATTCCAAGGAGGGCGATGTCGCCGACGTCGACGGTGTCGGTCAGGTTGAGCAGCCGGCCCCGGAATCCGGCCGTACCCGGATCGACGAGGAATCCGAAGAAGCCCGCCACGATGGCGAGGCCCACCGCGGCGATCAACCCGGAGGCCGCCAACGTGGACGCATCCGCCATCAGTCCCCGCATTCCAGTCGCCGGTCGAGGCCCAGGATTCGTCATACGACGAGTCTCGCGCGTCGCCGCAAGTTGAGGAAGGTCTGCTATGACCTCCGGGTATGGCTGGTCACACCATCACGATCACCCCGTCGAGCGCCCACGTCGAAGTCGTCGTCAACGGCACCACGCTGGCCGAGTCCGACCGTCCGGTGCTGCTGGACGAGACCGGGCTTCCGACCCGCTACTACCTGCACCGCGACGATGTCCGCGTCGACCTACGGCCGACCAACTTCCACACGACCTGTCCGTTCAAGGGGCAGGCGTCGTACTGGTCCCTCGAACTCGACGGCGAAGTGTTCGACGGGATCGTCTGGAGCTACCCGACGCCCATCGCGGGTGCAGAGGCCATTGCCGGTCTCATGTGCTTTTACCCCGAGCGGGTGGAGATGAAGGTGGACCCGACCGGCTGAGGTCCACGTATCCTCGTGCCAGTGGATCCCGCCCGGCGCTACCTGATTCGGACCTTCGGGTGCCAGATGAACGAACACGACTCCGAACGGCTGGCGGGCCTGCTCGAGTCCGACGGAATGGTGCCGACCGACCGGCTCGAGGACGCGGACGTCGTGGTCCTCAATACCTGCTGCATCCGGGAGAACGCCGACAACAAGCTGTACGGCAACCTGGGCATGCTGAAGGCGGCCAAGCAGGATCGGCCTGACCTGCAGATCGCCGTGGCCGGTTGCCTGGCCCAAAAGGACCGGGAGCTCATCCAGCAGCGCGCCCCCTGGGTCGATGCCGTGTGGGGAACGCACAACGTCGCCCGGGCCGCCGACCTGCTCCAACAGGCGCGCCACGAGGGGCCGGTCATGGAGATCTGGGAGGCCGCCTCCCTCGAAGACGACTCGATGTTCCCCTCCGCGCTGCCCGTCCGGCGCGAGTTGGGCCACGCCGCCTGGGTCACCATCCAGATCGGCTGTGACAACAGTTGCGCCTTCTGCATCGTTCCCTCCGTGCGGGGTGTCGAGATCAGCCGCCCCTTCGGCCAAGTGGTCGCCGAGGTTGCCGCCCTGGCCGACGCCGGCACCGTCGAGGTCACCCTCCTCGGGCAGAACGTCAACTCCTACGGCCGGGACCTGACCTCGGCGCTTCGGACCGATCCGAGTTGGCGTGGCGCCGCGGAACGCACCGGCATGGCGTGGGCGACCGATGACCATCCGCGGGCCCGGCCCGTCTTCGGCGATCTGCTCCGTGCGGTGGCCCAGGTCGAAGGCATCCGCCGGGTGCGGTTTACCAGCCCTCATCCCAAGGACCTGCGCCCCGACATCATCGCCGCCATGGCAGGCGAGGAGGCCGTGTGCCCCCACCTGCATCTCCCGCTGCAGTCCGGAAGCGACCGCACCTTGTCGGCCATGCACCGCGGGTACACCGCAGAGCGCTACTTGGGGCGCTTGGCAGAGGCCCGGGCCGCGGTCGGAGACCTGGCGGTCACGACGGACCTGATCGTGGGCTTCCCGGGCGAGACCGACGACGACTTCGAGCGGACGCTCGAGGTGGTCGCCGAAGCCCAGTTCGACAGCGCCTACACCTTCATCTATTCACCCCGGCCGGGCACCGAGGCGGCACAACGCTCGGAGGAGTTCGTCGCCGCCGAGGTGATCGCGGATCGCTTCGCCCGGTTGCGGGTCGTGGTCGAACGATCCGCCTTGACCAAGCACGAGGGTCGGGTCGGCCGGGTCGAGGAGGTCCTGATCGAAGGTCCGAGCAAGCGTGACCCCGACGTGGTGAGCGGCCGGACCGGCCAGAACAAGCTGGTCCACCTGGCCGTGGACCAGGTACTGCCCGCCGGCACCTTCGTGACGGCGCGGATCACCCGGGGGGCGCCCCATTTCTTGGTCGGCGAGTTGGTCGAGGTGACCGCCCGGCACCGCCACCGGGCTCGTATCCCTGTGGTGTCGGTCTGACCGACGCGCCGTACCCCCATCTGGCGCTGGTCGGCTGCACGGCATCGGGAAAGTCGGCGGTGGCCATGGCCCTGTCGCGGGAGTTGATCGCCCGCGGCGAGGGGCCCCCGGTGGAGGTGCTGTGCGTCGACTCGATGCAGGTCTATCGGGGCATGGATATCGGCACTGCGAAGCCGTCTGCGGCCGACCGGAGCGCAGTTCCCCACCACCTCCTGGACCTGGTCGACGCGGGGGAGGATTTCACCGTGGCTCAGTACCAGGCGGCGGCGCAGGCGGCACTGGCGGGCATCGAGGCCCGGGGCTCCCGGGCGTTGCTGGTCGGCGGCACCGGGTTGTACTTCCAGGCGGTCGTGGACCGTCTCACGCCGCCCGGTCGCTACCCGGAGGTGCGAGCCGAGCTGGAAGCCGACCCGGATACGTCGGCCCTGCACCAACGCCTGCACGAAATTGACCCACTTGCGGCGTCGCGGATGCTTCCGTCCAATCGCCGCCGGGTCGTACGGGCCCTCGAGGTGTCGTTGGGCAGCGGCCGCCCTTTTTCCACCTTCGGGCCGGGCATCGGGACCTATCCCCCCACCCGGTTCCGGATCGCCGGGCTGTGGCTGCCTCGGGCCGTCGTCGGCGGGCGCATCGAGGAGCGATTTCGGGCCATGGTGGACTCGGGTCTGGTCGGCGAGGTCGGGCGACTGGCCGCCCGAGCGGGTGGCATGTCCCGCACCGCCCGCCAGGCGCTGGGCTACCGGGAGGTGCTGGCCCATCTCGAGGAAGGGACGCCGTGGGCGACCGCCGCCGCCGAGGCGATTCGGCGGACCAAGGCGTTCGCCCGGCGCCAGCGGGTCTGGTGGCGGCGGGACCCCCGGATCACGTGGTACGGGGCGGCGGAGAATCCACTCGCCGTTGTCCCCGCCCTGCTGGGAGACTGGACGAGACCATGACGACGCTGACACTCGCCAAGCACCACGGGCTGGGCAACGACTTCCTGATCCTGCTCGACCTGGACGCATCGACTCCGATCGACGCCGGGCTCGCCCGGGCGCTGTGTGACCGCCACCGGGGGGTCGGCGCCGACGGGCTCATCAGGGTGACCCGTGGCGGGGGGGGCGAGGCGCGGCTCACGTTCGAGCTGCGCAATGCCGACGGCAGCATGGCCGAGATGTCAGGCAACGGGATGCGCTGCCTCGGTCAGGCGGCGCTTGACGCGGGGCTGGTGGAAGCGGGCCAGCCGTTCGTGGTGGACAGCGCGGCTGGTCTGCGAACCGTGACGGTGCGCCCCGGCGACGGACCGACCGGCGCCTGGGCGTCGGTGGAAATGGGCCGGGCAATCATCGACGGCGGCGACGGCGAGCGTTGCAACGTGGGCCACGGCCAACTGCGGGTCAACCTGGGCAACCCCCACCTGGTGGTCCTTGGCCCCGACCCGGCGGTGGTGGCGGTCGGCGACCTCGGACCGGCCCTCGAGAAGCGCGTGCCGGGCGGCCAGAACGTCGAGTTCGTCGCCCTCGGCCCCGGGCCCGACGAGATCACGATGCGGGTGTGGGAGCGGGGGGTCGGCGAGACCGCGGCGTGCGGGACCGGGGCGTGCGCGGCGGCTGTGGCCCTGTGGCATTGGGGCCGGGTCGGGCGCCGGGTCATGGTGCACCAGCCTGGAGGCGACGCCGATGTCGAGCTCCGGGCGGATGGGACGGTCGTACTGTCGGGGCCCACGCAACGGGTGGCAGTTTGCCTGGTCGAGCTGGATGACGCCGGGTCGGGTTCGGTCGCTCGGTCGGGTGTGGGCGCCGGGTCGGGTTTGGGCGCGGAACCCGGTGCCGGTGCGGGGTTCCGGGAATGAGCCTGATCGAACGGACCTTCCGGGAGAAGATCGTCTTGGTCGGTGTGGCACTTGGCGGGGCGTCGCTGGCCGATACCGAGGATCACCTCGACGAGTTGGCCTTGCTGGTCGACACGGCGGGCGCCGACGAGATGGCCCGGATAGTGCAGCGCCGCGACTCGGCCGACCCGGCGACGCTGATCGGCTCCGGGAAGGCCGCGGAGCTCCGTGAGTTGGCCCTGGCGGTCGACGCCGACACCGTCGTGTTCGACGCCGAGTTGACGCCGGCCCAGTCCCGCAACCTGGAGAAGATCCTGGGCCGCACCGCCATCGATCGAACCGCAGTGATCCTGGACATCTTTGCCCAGAATGCCCGCACCCGCGAGGGCAAGGCCCAGGTGGAGCTGGCGCAACTGCGGTACCGCCTGCCTCGGCTGCGGGGCAAGGGCAAGGCGTTGTCTCAGCAGGCCGGTGGCATCGGAACGAGGGGACCGGGCGAAACCCAGCTGGAGGTGGACCGGCGGCGGCTGCTGCGGCGTATGACGAAGCTGGAGTCGGACCTGAAGTCGGTCACCCGGACCCGTCGGGTGCAGCTGAAGGCCCGGGCCCGAAGCCGGCTGTCGACGGTGTCGCTGGTCGGCTACACCAATGCCGGCAAGTCCACGTTGCTCAACCATCTGACGAACGCGGGGGTGCTGGTCGAGGACCGGTTGTTCGCCACCCTCGACCCGCGCACGCGGCGCCTGGCGTTGAGCGGTGGCGAATCGGTGCTGGTCTCCGACACCGTCGGGTTCGTGCGCAAGTTGCCCCACCAACTGATCGAGGCGTTCCGTAGCACCCTCGAGGTGGTCAACGAGTCCGACCTGTTGATCCACGTGGTGGACAGCTCGGCCGCCAGCCCGGTGGGACAGATCGAGGCGGTGCGCACCGTGCTGGCGGAGATCGGGGCCGGTGAGGTTCCGGAGTTGCTGGCATTCAACAAGGCCGACTTGACGCCCGAGGCCAAGCGGTTGGCGCAGCGGTATCCCGGTTCGGTGATGATCTCGGCGCTGACCGGCGAGGGGGTCGATCAGCTCCTGGAGGCGGTCGGGGACCGGCTCCGCGCATTGGCCCAAGTGGTCGAGTTGGTCGTCCCCTACGAGCGGGGTGACGTCCTGGCCGCGGTCCATCGCGAGGGCGAGGTGCTGGTGGAGCGCCACTGCGACGAGGTCGCTCAGTTGCGGGTTCGGGTTGACGAGGCTGGTGCGGCCCGGTTCCGAGAGTGGGTTGTGGAGCCGGGGTCAGTCGCGGCGACAGGAGACGAGTGACCGGTTCTGCGGGCTTCGTCCCGCCGGTCTATCCGTACGATCGGCTGGATGCGGCCAAGGCCAAAGCGTCGGCGCTGCCGGGGGGTCTGGTTGACCTCTCGATCGGCACACCCACCGATCCACCGCCGCCTGCGGTGCTGGCGGCGCTGGCTGCGGCCGACGAATCGGGCACGGTGCGCGGTTACCCGCCTTCGGCGGGGTCGGCTGCGCTGCGAGAAGCCATCGGGGCGTGGGCCCAGCGACGGCTCGGCGTGTCGCTTCCCGCCGATGCGGTCGCGGCATGCGTTGGTACCAAGGAGTTCGTGGCCACGCTGCCGCAGTGGCTCCGCCTTCGGACGCCTGCACGGGACACCGTCCTGTATCCCGCCATTTCGTATCCCACCTACGAGATGGGAGCCATCTTGGCCGGGTGCCGAGCGGTGCCGGTACCGGTTGACCGCGCCTTTCGCCTGGATTTGGCCGCCGTCGACGAAGCCGATGCCGCCCGCGCGCTGGCGCTGTGGGTCAACAGCCCCGGCAACCCGGCCGGCCAGCGCGACGACTTGGCCGCCGCCGCCCGGTGGGGGCGCGAGCGGGGGATCCCGGTCTTCAGCGACGAGTGCTATTTGGAATTCACATGGGATGGCCCGCCCCAGACGATCCTGGCCGACGGTGCCGGGGGACTCGACGGGGTGGTGGCCATCCATTCGCTGTCGAAGCGGTCGAACCTGGCGGGACTCCGGTTGGGGTGGTACGCCGGCGACCCTGAGCTGGTCGTGTACCTGCGGGAGGTCCGCAAGCATGTCGGCATGATGCCCCCGGGGCCAGTGCAACTGGCGGGAGTGGCGGCGCTGGCGGACCAGACCCATGTCGACGTGCAGCGCGATCGCTACTGGAAGCGACTGGTACGGATGCGTGAAATGCTCGCCGGCGTCGGCGTGGACGCACCACTGCCCGAGGGCGGGTTCTACCTCTGGGCCCCAGCCCCTGCGGGCGACGCGTGGGGTTTCGCCGAGTCCCTCGCCTCCGAAGGTGGGGCCTTGGTGTCGCCGGGCGACATCTATGGCCCACCGGGTGCGGGCTACGTCCGGGTGGCGTTGGTGCAGCCGCTCGAGCGCCTCGAGTTGGTCGCCGAGCGCCTGGGCCTGCCAGCCCGGCCCCCCGTCGTGGAGGACCGGGCCTAACGGGCGTGTGCTGGCGCCGCGTTACTGGCGCCGGGTTGGCCGGGAGTGCTGGGCTACTGGAGTTACTGAACCCCTGCGGAGCTTGGATCGAACCCGTCTGGCCACTTGGTTTCCTCGGTCCCTACGGCACCGATGAGCGTCGCGGCCGTGAGATTGGTCCCGGTGAGGTCGGCACCGCTCAGGTCGGCGTTGGTGAGGTCCGAACCGCTGAGGTCGGCACCGGTGAGGTCGGCGCCGGAGAGGTCGGCACCGCTCAAGTTGGCACCGCTTGGGTCGGCCCCCGTCAGGTTGGCCCCTGTGAGGTCAGCTCCGCTGAGGCTGGCCCCGCTCAGGTTTGCCTGGCTGAGGTCGGCCCCGGTGAGGTCGGCGCCACTGAGGTTGGCCCGGGTGAGGTCCGCGGCGTGGAGGTCCGCCCCGGGAAAGTCCGTCCCGTGGAGGTCCTTCTTCGTGAGGTCGGTGGATCCTGTCGTCATGTCTATGGCTCCTGTCGTGTGAGTTGAAATCGTGCCCATAGGCCGCGTCTTGAACGCCGCTAAGCGGTCGCTGCCCGGACGGCGCTGCACTTGAGCGGGGGCGTTGGGTGCGTTGGGCCGCCAAGCGGTCTCGGTAGAGGTCGTCAGGACGGCACGCCGCTCGCTCGGTCGGTCGAAGGACCGGGTGCGGCTGTAGTCGTTTCCGACCCGAGGTCACCCGGTGACTCGGTCACCCGGTCACCCGGTGGCTCGGTCACCCGGTCACCCGGTAGCGTCCGGCCGCCGGGTAGCGTCCGGCCGCCGGGTAGCGCCAGGCCGCTCGCCGTTCGACCGTCACAGCCCATCCCTCCCATCAACGTCGCAAATCACTGACGCTGCCGGGGTCCGGGGCAGGTAAGGCGCTAGTCGCCTTACCGGACGATGCGAGAACGTGCGATCATCCTGCAAGGGCGAACGTACGCCCAACCACCTGGCCTGTCAAAAGCGCATGACCGCGAGGAAACCGCTCATACCTGCGGCCGGTTCGTAGTGAGGAAGGGCTAGTAGTTTGCGTCGCCATGGCTGACCTCCAGGCGACGATCAATGAGCTGTGGGAACACCGAGCGGAGCTAACCGCTGGAGACCCGACCGCCTTGGCTGCTGCCCGCGAGGCGATCGACACATTGGACTGCGGCGAGAACCGAGTGGCCGAAGTCACTCCCGACGGTTCGGTTGTGGTTCACGAGTGGCTCAAGCAGGCGATCCTGTTGTACTTCAAGCTGTCCTCGATCGAGACCATCGAGCACGGACCGTTCGAATACGCCGACAAGGTGCCGCTGAAGCGGGGCTTTGCGGCCCTTGGTGTCCGGGTTGTTCCCGGCGCATCCGCCCGGTGGGGCAGCTTTCTCGAGCGCGGGGCCATCCTGATGCCGAGCTACGTCAATATCGGCGCTCGCGTGGGGGCCAATACCATGGTCGACACGTGGGCAACGGTCGGTTCGTGCGCCCAGATCGGGGCCAACGTCCATCTTTCGGGGGGCGTCGGAATCGGTGGCGTGCTCGAACCCCCGCAAGCGGCACCGGTGATCATCGGCGACGACGCCCTGATCGGCAGCCGGTGCATGATCACCCAGGGGGCGCGGGTCGGCGAGGGAGCGGTGCTGGGCGAAGGGTGTGTGCTGAACCGGGCCATTCCCGTCATCGACGCCCAAACCGGCGCTGAGGTCTCCCGGGGTGTGGTCCCACCGTGGTGTGTCGGCGTGATGGCATCGCGGCCGCGCACGTTCGCAGGCGGGCAGTTCGGGCTGCCATGCATCCTGATCTTGCGCCATCTCGAGCCGGGCCAGCGCCACGACAGCGCCAAGCTGAACGAACTGCTGCGTGAGGAGGGTGTTTCGACATGATCTGCCCGCCGTCACCGCGCCGTCGCGCTGGCAGCGCCCGACCCCGTGATTGATCTCCTCGCGGCCACCGCGGCCCTGGTGGCCATCCCCTCGATCAGCCACGACGAGGCCACGATTGCCGATCACGTCGAGCGCCGGTTGCGGGCTGTCCCCTGGCTCGAAGTGGAACGGGTCGAGCACAACGTCGTCGCCCGCACGATCCTCGGTCGGGGACGCCGTTTGCTCCTCGGCGGCCACCTCGACACCGTGCCCGCCAACAACAACGAGACTCCCCGGATCGAGGGCGACCTGCTCTGGGGGCTCGGATCGGCGGACATGAAGGCGGGTTTGGCCGTGATGCTGGAACTTGCGACCACCGAGTCCGAGCCCTCGGTCGACGTGACCTATGTCTTCTACGCCTGTGAGGAAGTGGCCAGGACCCACAACGGGCTCTCCCGGCTGTTCGAGTTGCGGCCCGACCTGGTCGCTGCCGACGCCGCCATTCTCACTGAGCCGACCAGCGCCCAGGTGGAAGCGGGATGTCAGGGCGTCCTGCGCTTGGACGTGACCGTCACCGGTGAGCGGGCCCACAGCGCCCGGCCATGGCTCGGGGTCAACGCCATCCACCGGCTCGGGCCCGTCCTCCAACTGGTCGCCGGCTACACCGGCCGCGAGCCAGTGATCGACGGCTGTGTCTACCGCGAAGCGCTGCAGGCGGTCGGCGTCCGAGGCGGTGTGGCGGGCAACGTTGTTCCCGATGCGGCCACGGTGACGCTCAACCATCGATTCGCGCCCGACCGTGGCGCCGACGAGGCTATCGCTGCCGTCGAGGCGCTCCTGGCGCCTGCGATGGACGAGGGTCGGGGTGACCGGATTGACGTCCTGGACCGCGCTCCCTCGGCGCCACCCGGTTTGGGGGACCCGCTGCTGGCCCGGCTGGTTGCCGCCGCCGGCGCCCAGCCCCGGGCCAAGTTGGGGTGGACCGACGTGGCCTTCTTCTCCGAGCGTGGGATTCCCGCCACCAACTTCGGGCCCGGCGATCCCGGGGTCGCCCATGCTGCGGGGGAGCGCGTCCACCGAGCGGAGCTGGAAACGGTGTACCGGGTCCTGTCGGAGCTGCTCGCCAACCCCTGACCGGGTTACAGCCGGCGCCCGCGGTCACAGCCGGCGCCCGCGGTCACAGCCGGCGCAGAACCGTGACCACCTTTCCGAAGATGGTTACGTCGGCGGGATCGAAGGTCATCGGCTCCAAGCGGGGGTTGGCGGGGAGCAGGACGATCGTGTTGCCCTTGCGGCTGAAGGACTTGACCGTGGCTTCCTCGCCCGGGATCCCGGCCACCACGATGTCGCCCTTTGAGGCCTCAGGCTGCTCGCGGACCACGACGTAGTCGCCGTCGAGAATGCCCGCGTCGATCATCGAGTCGCCACGAACCTTGAGCATGAACAGCTGCCCGTCGCCGGTGAAGTCGGCCGGCAGGGGCAAGACCTCCTCGATGTTCTCCTGAGCCAATACGTTGGTGCCCGCCGCCACCTCGCCGACCAGGGGAACATGGCGGGCCGGCCGCCGATCGACGGGTGCCGTGGCCCCGGTGTCGTAGTTGACACCGATTGCCCGGGGCTTGGTCGGGTCCCGACGCAGGTACCCCTGTCGTTGCAGTGTCTTCAGATGGGCATGCACCGTCGACGACGAGGTGAGGCCCACCGCCTCGCCGACCTCTCGGACCGTGGGCGGGTAGCCACGATCCCGGATCTGGGCCGAGATGAAGTCGAGGATCTCCCTGCGCTTGCCCGTCAGCTCGGTGTCGACCACCGCATCCTCCTGTCGAACGTTGTGCTTCGCCATGTGATCTCAGCGTAGCCACTGGCGCTGCCAAAATCAAACATACGTTCGTGATCAGGGGTTGACGGGGAACACCTGTTCGTGGTGTGATGAGAGGGCGTCAACGAACAAGCGTTCGTGACGGACCCAGTGACGAGCGTCGAGGAGGCCCCGTGGCAGCAGTTGCCTATCCCATGTCAGATCCGTGGGTGGCGACCGCGCCACGCCGCCCCGACTCAGCTGGTCGCTGGGGCCGTCACGACCAAGGGGTGTACCGCCGCCGAAGGGCGGTCGCCCTGTTGGCGCTGGTCGTCGTTGCCTTGGTGGCGGCGATCGTCGTCCGGCCGGCGCTGGCGGGATCCGGTGGTGGGGCCCTCACTGCCACCGGAGCCTCCGGCGCCGGCACGGACGGATCAACCCCCACAGCGACGGCCCGGGCCGCAAGGCCCCCGCTGCCGGCCGCGTCGGCTGCTCCGACTGCGGCGGCACCCCGAACCGCTTCGGCGGCGCAGGCTGCAGGAAGTCACGTCTATGTCGTCCAACCGGGCGACACCATCTGGTCGATCGTGCAGGGCAGTGGGCACCGGGGCGATCCTCGTCCGGTGGTCGATCGCATCGCGCTCCAGCTCAACGGTCGGGCGTTGCAGCCTGGGCAGCGCCTGTTGATCCCCTGATCCAGGATCGGGTGGCCGGTCCCGTACGTGCGCACTCGGGCCGAGTGGGCGCGGATATGGTCGGCGCGTGCGCTGTCCGAGTTGCTCGAACTTCGATGACAAGGTCGTCGACTCGCGCCTCTCGGACGACGGCGTGACCATTCGGCGGCGGCGCGAGTGCCTCGGCTGCGGGCGGCGTTTCACCACCTACGAACGCCTCGAGGAACTGTCGGTCGTCGTGGTCAAGCGATCGGGTCAGCGCCAGCCGTTCGCACGAGCCAAGGTCGTGGCCGGCGTCCGGGCGGCGGCCAAGAACCGTCCCATCACCAGTGCGGCCATGGAGGCCCTGGCGGGTGAGGTCGAGGAACAACTCCGCCTCGACGGGCCGGAAATCACGACCGAACAGGTCGGCCGAGCGGTTCTCGACCGGCTCCGAACCCTCGACGAAGTGGCATACGTCCGCTTCGCCAGCGTCTACAAGGGTTTTGCCGACGCCGGCGACTTCGAACGC
>JAUTXM010000160.1 GCA_030838025.1 Acidimicrobiaceae bacterium | reverse complement strand
CGAGCAGCCCGAGTTTCTTGCAGTTGGGCACGATCTTGGAGAACAACAATTGCTGGAAAAGTTGGCGGTCGGCCGAACCTTCCATCAGGGTCAGGGCGTCGGCCATGGGGACGCCCATTCGCTCCCAAACCTCCTGCTGGAGGATGCGGTCGCGCATGCGCACTGCCGCCTCGTAGGCGAACTCCTGGCGCTCATGGATCTCCGCCGCGGTGAGGTTCTGGTAGAAGTCCTGCAGGCTCAGCACCCCGAAGGCGACGTGGCGGGCCTCATCGGCCATCACATAGCGCAGCAGCTGCTTGAGCAACGGCTCGCCGGTCATCTGGTAGATGAACCCGAACGCCGCCAGCGCCAGGCCCTCCACCATGATCTGCATGCCGAGATAGGTCATGTCCCAGCGGTTGTCGGAGATGATGTCGTCGAGTAACGCCCTGAGGTGGACGTTGATGGGATAGTGGCCGCTCAGCTTGGTGTCGAGGTATTTCGAGAACACCTCGAGGTGGCGGGCCTCGTCCATCACCTGGGTGGCGGCGTAGTACTTGGCGTCGATCCACGGGACGTTCTCGACGATCCGGGCGGTACAGATCAGGGCGCCCTGCTCGCCGTGCATGAACTGCGAGAGGGTCCAGTTCTGGCTCTCGACGCCGAAGCGAACCCAGTCCTGGTCCGTCCAGCGGGCGAACGCCGTCCGCGAGAGGTCGACCCCCCGGTCGAAACCCCCAAGGTTGTCGATCCGGTCCATCAGGATCCGTTCCTGATCGACCTCGGTGTCCCAGGGGAGATCGGTCTGGGCATTCCACATCGACGTCTTGGCCTTCTCGTACAGCCGGCTGAGCTTGGGCCGGGAGCCCTTTTCGTAGTCCCAAGTGAAGATGGTGTCGTACTGCGCCTCGACGGAGTGGACGACCTCGTCGACGTCGGTGTTGGTCAGCTCCACGATCAGGCGATCGGTGGTGCCGGCGATGGTGCGGTAGTCGATGACCATGGTGATCCCCTATCGGTCCGGGGCGAGGCCCGGGAGTAGGAACGTTGTGACGACCGAACGAGCAGACGCGTCGTCGGTGAGGTCGACGCCCGACGCCGGGCACACACAAAACGACAGCAACACCCGCGCCGCCCACTCGGCTGCTCGGCGGGCCTCGGCGGACGGCAGGAATCGACCCAGATGGGGCGCCGCCAAGGAGGTGGCGAATGCCAGCAACTCCTCCCCCCGCTCGAAGGCCAGCCAGGGAACGATCGCCTCGGGTTCGTGGGCCACGACGAACGCCAACGCCGGGTGCCGGACCAACTGTCGGGCCGCCTCGGCCAAGCCCGCCGTGAGGAGATCCGCAAGGGTGTCCGCCCCCGCGAATCGGCCGGTCACCGCGGCAGCCACCCGGGCCACCTCGCCCTGGGCCACCGATTGCACCAAGGCGTCCTTGCCGCCCGGAAACGCCCGGTAAACCGTCGCCCGGCTGCACTGCGCCTGGCGGGCCACGTCGTCAAGGGTGGTCTTCGCCAACCCCCAGCGACTGATGCACACCAGGGCGGCGGCGACGATCCTGTCGTCCACCCCAAGGGCCACCGCAGGCGCCGGGGCCGAAGGCGTCCAGGCGGCCGACTCGGTCAACGTCACAATGAGACGGTAATGTCATTTCTGTCTCACTGTCAATCGCCGGTCAGGCAATCCCCCGGAGCAAGGTCATGGGGAGGACTCCAAGATGCCGGCCAGGAACTCGGTGCGCACCAACATCGCCACCTGCGCCCGGTCGGTCAGGTCCCACTGGCCCTGGGCCCCGATGAAGGACAGCATCATCCGGGCCAGGTACTCGCCCGCGCTCTCGACGGTGACGCCGGGACGGAGTCGGGCGGACACCAAATGGGGGGCCAGCCATGCCTTGATCAGTCGTACGAGGCGGTCGCCGCCGATGGTCAGGCGCGACAGGAGCGTGGCCGGTTCGGTTTGCAGCATCTTCTGCAGGACCTCATGCTCACCGACCGCCCGATGGGCGAACAGCAGCGCCTCCTCCAGCAAGGTGGCGAAGTCGGCCGCGCCGGCGGTGGCAGCGGCCAACTGCTCGAAGAAGCGTGACGCCTCCCACGTCACGGTGTCGCGCAGCAACTGCTCCTTGCCGCCCGGGAAGTACCGGTACACCGTTGCCCTCGAGATATTCGCCTGGCGGGCCACATCTTCGACCGTCGTTTTCGCCATGCCGTGGCGAGCAATGCAGGCGTACGTCCCCTCGAGTATGTGGTCCCGCAGGTCCCCGGTCATGGCGCACGCGAGGCTATGAGATGTGGACGTCGAGACCCGGGCGGTGTACGAGGCCCGAGCAGGTGACTGGGCCGAACTCCGCCCACCGGGCCTGGTCCGGGAGGCGGCGGCGTTTTCCCAGCGTTGTCTTCGGGGCCTGCCCATCGTCGACCTCGGCTGCGGGCCAGGCAGCTACTTCGCCTCGCTCGGCCGCCCCCTGGTCGGCCTGGACAACGCCCGAGCCATGCTCCATCTGGGCCGGGCGGCCCGGTCGGCGCCGGGGGTGGCGGTGGTGCAGGGGGATCTGGCCCAGTTGCCGTTTCGGGCCCGGTGCCTGGGCGGGGCGTGGGCCCGGGCGTCGTATCTGCACTTGCGGCGCCACGATCTGCCGGTGGCGCTGGCCCAGCTCCACCGGGCGTTGATGGTGGGGGCGCCCCTCGAGATGACGTTGCGGGCGGGCACGGGTGAGGGGCCGTTGCCCGGCGACGACTTCCCGGGGCGCTTCTTCGCTCATTGGGCGGCGGACGAGCTGGCGGCGGTCGTCGTCGGTGCTGGTTTCGTGCTGGACAGCGTCGACGTGACGGGCAAGGAGGGAGACTGGCTGACGGTGCGGGCCCGGGCGGGCCGTACCCTCCCCGATTTCGTGGGTCCGGGCCTGCGGGTGCTGGTGTGCGGGCTCAACCCGAGCGTCGTGGCCGCCGACGCCGGATTCGGGTACGCCGGAGCGACCAACCGGTTCTGGCGCGCTGCGGTGGGGTCGGGACTGGTCGCGGCGGGCAACGCCCGGGACCCCCTGCGGGTGTTGGCCGGCGACCGCGTCGGCATGACGGACCTGGTCAAGCGGGCCACGCCTCGGGCCAGCGAGCTGACGACCGCTGAGTACCGTGCAGGATTGGAGCGTGTGGCCCGGATGTCGGCGTGGTTGCGGCCCGGCGTGGTGTTGTTCGTCGGCCTGGCCGGTTGGCGCGCCGCCGCCGACCGCGGCGCCCACGCAGGCGTCCAGCCGGCGCACCCGCTGCCAGTCCCGGTCTACGTGATGCCGTCCACCAGCGGGCTCAACGCCGCCACCTCCCTGGACGAGCTGATCGACCACATGCGAGCCGCCCTCGCCGTCGCCGATGCCCCCGCGTAGCCGCGGCCTAGCCGAGCGGCCTAGCCGCCCTCGCTGCGCACCGGCATCGTGTAGTCGGCGTAGCGATCCCGCAGGGTCTTCTTGGAGAACTTCCCGACCGAGGTCTTCGGGACCTCGTCGATGAACACGCAGCCGTCGGGTACCCACCAGCGGGCGACTCGTGGCCTGAGCCAGTCGAGGAGTTCGTCGGCCGTCACGGTGGCGTCGGGCTTGAGGACGACGCACGCCAGGGGACGTTCCTGCCACCGCTCGTGGGCGATGCCGATCACGGCCGCCTCGGCGACCGCCGGATGGCCCATGATCTCGTTTTCCAGGGCCACGGAGCTGATCCACTCACCGCCGCTCTTGATCAAGTCCTTGGTCCGGTCGACCAGGCGGACGTAGCCCTCAGGCGTGACGGTGCCGACGTCACCGGTACGTAGCCAGCCGTCGGCGGTGAACGACTCCCCCGAGCGGGGGTCGTCGTAGTAGTCACAGGCGATCCACGGCCCCCGCACCTGGATCTCACCGCTGGCCTCGCCGTCCCAGGGCAGCTCGTCGGTCGATCCGGGCTCGACGATGCGCAGCTCGACACAGGCGAGGCTGACGCCTTGCATGGAGCGGATGTCGGCCAGTTCCTCCTCGCTGCGGCCCTCGAAGGTCGAACGCTGGGCGCAGGCCGTCGCGACCGGGCTGGTTTCGGTCATTCCCCACGCCTGAAGGATGGGCATGCCGATCTTGGCCCGGTAGGCCTCGGAGAGGGCCTTGGGCACCGCCGAGCCGCCACAGGCGATGCGGGTCAGGGCGGAGAGGTCCCGTCCTTCGAGCAGCGGCAGCACCCCCATCCAGATGGTGGGGACACCGGCGGTCACCGTGACCCGCTCGCGCTCGATCAGGTCGGCGATGGCCGCGGGGGTCATGTCGGGGCCGGGCAGGACAAGGCTGGCGCCTGCGAACACCGCGGCGTGGGCCAAGCCCCACGCGTTGGCGTGGAACATGGGCACGATGGGCAGGATCACGTCTCGCTCGCTCACCGCGATCCCGTCGGCCAGCATCGCCCCCATGGAGTGCAGCACCGTGGAGCGGTGGGAGTAGACGACACCTTTCGGATTGCCCGTGGTGCCGCTCGTGTAGCACATGGCCGCAGCCCGGTTCTCGTCGTCGACCGCGAACTCGACCGGCTGCGCTGCCGCCAGCAGCTCCTCGTAGTCGGCGATGCGGGGGTCGTCGGGGAGATCCGGCAGGCCGGGGGCCGACCCGGCGGCACCGGCGGCCGCACCGGCGGCCGCGGCCGACCCCGCGGCACCTCCGGCAGCTGCGCCGGTGTCGTCCATGACGACGATGTGGCGGACCGTCGTGAACGTCTTGACCAGCGGCCACAGCAGGCCGATCAGGGTGCGGTCGACGAAGATGACCTCGTCTTCGGCGTGGTTGACGATATAGGACAGTTGCTCGGCGAAGAGCCGGATATTGAGGGTGTGGAGCACCCGGCCCGTTCCCGGGGCGGCAAAATAGAGCTCCAGGTGCCGGGAACTGTTCCAGGCGAAGGTGGCGA
>JAUTXM010000104.1 GCA_030838025.1 Acidimicrobiaceae bacterium | reverse complement strand
CGAAAAGCGCCGGGTCGCCCTCGATCAGGTTCCGGCGGCTCCCGCCGCCGACTCCGCCGCCGCGGGCTGATGGTGGGCGCCGTCCGGACCCTGGTGGTGTGGTGCCCGGACTGGCCGGTTGTCGCCGCAGGTCACCCGGCCACGGTGCCGGTGGCGGTTGTCAGCGCCAACCGGGTTGTCGCCTGCTCGAACGCGGCCCGCGAGGAGGGAGTCGAGGTGGGTCTACGACGGCGGGAGGCGCAGGGCCGCTGCCCCGAAGTGATTGTGATCGACCAGGACCCCGGGCGCGATGTTCGGGCGTTCGAGCCAGTGGTGGCCGCCGTCGAGTCGTTCACCCCCAGCCTGGAAATGGGCCGACCCGGCATGGTGTCGTTCGGTACCCGGGGACCGTCGCGGTATTTCGGTGGCGATCGGGCGCTGGCGGCCCAGGTGGCGACGGCAGTAGACACGGTGCTGGCTCCGCTGGGCGCCCCGCGGTGCCGGGTCGGGGTGGCGGACGGCCCGTTCGCTGCCGAGCAGGCGGCGTCGGCGGCGGCGGCGGTGTTGGTGGTGCCCCCGGGCCGGAGTGCCGACTTCCTCGCCCCCTTTCCCGTCCGGGTACTGGATCGCCCTGATCTGGCGGACCTTCTGATCAGGCTGGGCTTGACGACGCTCGGCGATCTGGCCGCCCTGCCGCCCGAAACGGTGCTAGCTCGGTTCGGCACCGACGGCGCGTCGGCCCACCGGCTGGCTCGCGGCCGGGACGAGCGCCCCCTGGCGGTACGCATGGCTCCTCCGGAACTGGCCGTGGCCGCCGAACTCGACCCACCGGCGGAACGGGTCGACATGGCCATGTTCGTCGCCAAATCCCTGGCAGACAAGCTGCACGAGGTGCTGGCAGCCCGCGGCCTGGCCTGCACCCGGGTTGCCATCGAGGCCGAAACCGAACACGGCGAGCACATCGTCCGGCTCTGGCGTCATGACGGTGCCCTGACCTCCCGGGCCATCGCCGAGCGGGTCCGCTGGCAACTGGACGGTTGGTTGAGTACCGGCGCCACCACCGCAGGCGTGACCCTGATCCGCCTGACACCCGACGAAGTCAAACCGGATCACGGTCGCCAGCTGGGTTTCTGGGGGGGTTCGGCGGCCGCCGACGATCGAGCGGGCCGTGCTTTCGCTCGGATCCAGGGACTGCTCGGTCCTGAAGGAGTGGTTACTGCGGTGGTGGCCGGCGGCCGTGACCCGGCGGTCCAGGTCCAGTTGATCCCTTGGGGCGACCATCGTCCCGAAGCCACTGCAGCCCCGTCGCGTGAGGCGCCGCCATGGCCGGGTCATCTGCCACTACCTGCGCCCGCCTTGGTGTACCCCGATCGGGTCGCCGCCGGCCTGCTCGACCGTGATGGCCAGCCGGTGACGGTGACCGGTCGGGGTGTGCTGGGCTCGACACCGGCTCGGCTAACCGTCGGGGCCGCCCCCGCGGTTGCAGTGGTGGCCTGGGCCGGTCCGTGGCCCGCGGAGGAGCGTTGGTGGGACCAGCAGTCGGCCCGACGGCGAGCCCGGTTCCAGATATGTGGCGCCGACGGGATGGCTCATGTGGTGGTCCTGGAGGCCGGGCAGTGGTGGGTGGAGGCGACCTACGACTGAGCCGGCTAGAGCCGGGTAGAGCCGGCTAGAGCCGGCTAGAGGCCGGGCTGGCCAACTGCCTGGCGCCGTCTCTCGAACACACGTTCGATTGAGCGGGTAGTGTGGAAACTCATGGGCTGGAGGAACCCACCGGTCCCCTGGCAGGAGTTGGAGGCTCGGCTGTCCGGCCGCACCCGACCGTTCCCTGCCGATGGGGATGGTGGTGACAGCCCCGCCTGGTCCTATCACCGCCAGCCGTACCAGCCCCCCGACGACCTCAAGGCGCGCCAAGCGGGGACTTTTCCCCACCCCTATGCCGAATTGCACTGCCACTCGAACTTCAGCTTCCTCGATGGCGCCTCCCACCCTGAGGAACTGGCCGAGGAAGCGGCTCGGCTGGGCCTTGGCGCCTTGGCCCTCACCGACCACGACGGCCTGTACGGGGTGGTCCGCTTCGCCGAGGCCGCGGCCGCCGTCGGCCTGCCCACCATCTTTGGCGCCGAGTTGACCCTGGGCCTCGGCCGCCGGCAAAACGGGGTGGCCGATCCCGAAGGCCACCACCTGATCGTGCTGGCCCGTGACGCCACCGGCTACGCCCGGCTGTCCCGGGCCATCTCGACCGCCCAGATGGCCGGCCGGGAGAAGGGCAAGCCGCAGATGGACCTGGAGACCCTGGCCGCCATCGGCGCCGGCGCCCAGCCCCCGATCTTCCGGGCAGCCGCCCCGGCAGCCGCCCCGGCGGCCCCGACGGCCGCCCCGACGGCCCCAACAGCGGCCCCAGCCACCGCCCTCACCGCCGCCACCACCGCAGGCACCCCCGACCACTGGCTGATCCTGACCGGGTGCCGCAAGGGCGTCGTCCCCCGAGCCCTGCTCGAACACGGCCCCGCGGCCGCTAAAGCCGAGCTGGCCCGCCTCCAGCGCCTCTTCGGCCGCCCAAACGTCGTGGTCGAGCTCTGGGACCACGGCGATCCGCTCGACTCGGCCCGCAACGATGCCCTTGCCGAGATAGCCATCGCCAACCACGCCGACCTGGTCGCCACCAACAACGTCCACTACCACAACCCGCCCCGGCGCAAGCTGGCCACGGCGATGGCCGCGGTCCGGGCCCGGCGCAGCCTCGACGACCTCGAGGGCTGGCTGCCGGCGGCGGCGGCCGCCCACCTCCGCAGCGGGGCCGAACAGGCACGGCGCTTCGCTCGTTACCCCGGCGTCGTGGAGCGGGCCGCGGCGCTGGCAGCCGAGTGCGCCTTCGACCTCCGCCTGGTCGCCCCCAAGCTGCCGCCCTACCCGGCCCCGCCCGGCCACAGCGAGATGACCTGGCTACGACAGCTGACCGAGGACGGTGCCCGAAACCGCTACGGCACCAGACAGCATCCGACCCACCCCCGGGCGTACGCCCAGATCGACCACGAGCTCGACATGATCGACCACCTGGGCTTCGCCGGCTACTTCCTCATCGTGTGGGACATCGTGCAGTTCTGCCGGACCCACGACATCTACTGCCAGGGGAGGGGATCGGCGGCGAACTCAGCGGTGTGTTACGCCCTCGGGATCACCAACGCCGACGCCGTCGGCCTGGGGCTGCTCTTCGAGCGCTTCCTCTCTCCCGAGCGCGACGGCCCGCCCGACATCGACGTCGACATCGAGAGCGACCGGCGGGAGGAGGCCATCCAGTACGTCTACAACCACTATGGCCGCCAACACGCGGCCCAGGTCGCCAACGTCATCACCTACCGCCCCCGCTCCGCGGTGAGGGACATGGGAAAGGCCCTCGGGTTCGCCCAGGGCCAGCTCGACGCCTGGTCCAAGCAGGTCGACGGCTGGGGGCCGCTCAGCGCCACCGTGGGCACGGCCGACTGCGACATCCCACCGCCGGTGCTGGAACTGGCGGGCGAACTCCAGCACGCCCCCCGCCACCTGGGCATCCACTCGGGGGGCATGGTGCTGTGCGACCGGCCGGTGCTCGAGGTGTGCCCGGTCGAGTGGGCGACCATGGAGGATCGCAGCGTGCTCCAGTGGGACAAGGACGACTGCGCCGCCGCCGGCTTGGTCAAGTTCGACATGCTGGGCCTCGGGATGCTGAGCGTCCTGCACTACACCGTCGACCACATCGCGGCGTTCCACGGGGTCACGGTGGACCTGGCCACCATCGCCCAGGAGCCCGAGGTCTACGAGATGTTGTCGCGGGCCGACTCGGTCGGGGTCTTCCAGGTCGAGAGCCGGGCCCAGATGGCGACGTTGCCCCGCCTCAAGCCCCGCAACTTCTACGACCTGGTCGTCGAGGTGGCCCTGATCCGGCCCGGCCCCATCCAAGGGGGCTCGGTTCACCCCTACATTCGGCGCCGCAACGGCCTCGAGGAGGTCACCTACCTCCACCCCCTCCTCGAGCGCAGCCTTCGCAAAACGCTGGGCGTGCCTCTCTTCCAGGAGCAGCTGATGCAGATGGCCATCGACGTGGCCGGTTTCACCCCTGCCGAGTCCGACCGGCTGCGCCAGGCCATGGGGTCCAAGCGCAGTGTCGAGAAGATGGAGCAGCTCAAGGGCCGGCTGTACGAGGGCATGGCCGAGCGGGGCATCACCGGCCAGGTGGCCGACCAGATCTACGACAAGCTGCTGGCCTTCGCCAACTTCGGCTTCCCCGAGAGCCACTCGGTCAGTTTCGCCTACCTCGTCTACTCGTCGAGTTGGATGAAGTATCACTACCCGGCGGCGTTTACCGCGGGATTGCTGGACGGCCAACCGATGGGGTTCTGGTCGCCCCAGACCCTCGTGGCCGACGCCCGCCGCCACGGCGTGGTGGTCCTGCGGCCCGACGTCAACGCCAGCGCCGCCGCCTCGACCCTTGAGCCGTGCGCCGACAGCGCGGGCGGCGCCGCGGTGCGCCTCGGCATCGAGTACGTCCGCCACGTGGGCCGGGATATGGCGGAGCGGATCGCGGCCGGTCGGCCCTACGCGGGCATGGAGGACCTGGTGCGCCGGACGGGGCTCAGCACCGCGGCCGCCGAGGCGCTGGCCACTGCAGGCGCCTTCGGTTGTTTTTTCGAAGATGGGGGAAAAGGCCCCGCCGGTCGCCGGGAGGCGCTGTGGGGGGCGGGGGCCCTGGCGCAAAGCGGCCCGGCCCTGGAGGCGATGACGCCCTCCACTCCGGTCACGCGTGGCGGTGGCAACAGTCGCAGCCGGGCCCGCCGCCCCCGCCGCCCGGTCAAGCCCCCGGCCGAGTCGGATGTGGCCGAGTTGAGCGTGGCCGAGTCGGGTGTGGCCGGGACCGCCGGGACCGCCGGGTCGGTTGGGCCGGCTGGGCCGGCTGGGGTCGCCGGGTCGGCTGGGGTCGCCGGGTCGGCTGGGGCCGCCGGGCCGGCTGCGCTGGCTGGGGCGGTTGGGCCGGCTGGGCTGGCTGGGCTGGCTGGGGCGGTTGGGTCGGTTGGGCCGGCTGAAAGGGTGCAACCGGTCGTGGCTCGGCCCCGGGTGGGGCGGCTGGCGGGGCTGGTCACCGGCGCCGATGCCCCGCCCTTGCCGGAAATGACCGAAGCCGAATGCAATCGGGCCGACCTATGGGCGACAGGCTTGTCGCCCGACAGCTATCCGACCGAGTTCATCCGGGCGGCGCTCGATCAACAAGGGGTGCTGACCGCGGCCGGCCTGGTGGGGGTGGCGGACCGGGCTCGGGTGACGGTGGCGGGAATCGTGACCCACCGTCAGCGGCCCGCTACCGCCCAGGGGACCATCTTCATCAACCTGGAGGACGAAACGGGGCTGATCAACGTGATCGTCTCCGCCGGGGCTTGGGTCCGGTTTCGCCGGGTGGCCCGGTCCCAGCCTGCGCTAACCATCCGGGGCACAGTCGAAAAGGTCGACGGGGTCATCAACCTGATCGCCGAACACATCGAGCCCCTCTCCCTCAGCACCGCGGCCATCAAGTCGAGGGACTTCCGCTGACGCTCGTGTCTTAGTCGGCGGGATGCCCTGGCTCCATCTCCCGCACCTGCTGGAACGACAACTGCGGCTCATGTGGTTGCTCGGCGTTGGTCATGAACGGCTCGACCAGGAACGCCACGTGGTCGCCGGTATCAAAACGCTCCAGGATCGTCGCTGCCACCCACCCCTTGCACCCCGGGAGCAGCGGGACCCCTCCCGGCCCGACGACCCAGTGGCACTGGGTGAACTTGTCGATCTCGTCTCCGGTCTCCTCGCCGAACAGGCGAGAAAGCTCCATGTTGCTCCGGCCCAGAAAATGCACCGCCAGGAGCTCGGCGCGCTGCGCCACCCGGAACGTGGCGTTGGCCTTCGACAAGCACACCAGTACCCGGGCCGGTTCGATGCTCGCTTGAGTCACGAATCCGACCAGGCAACCGCCTTTCGTCCCACCGGGGGCAACCGTGGTGACGATGAACATCGGGTAGTCGATCCCCGAAACCAGTTCGTGGAAGCCGTCGAGCGGAGAGGCCATAGGAGCCTTCTTACCCGAGCGGCGTTACATCGACCATCCCAGCCCACCCTCCAGGCTGGGCGGGGGAAGTCTCCGGGTATGTTGCGCCTCGGTGAATGGGGCGGTGCGGTACCAGGGCGTAAGGGACAGAAACGTAGGCGGCCGAGCGCCGTTGATGAGCAGGGACTCGCCGGCCGGGAGGTGGGCGATGGCGTCAACGGGAAGCCGTGGTTGGCGGCGGGTGGAAAGGGTGATGCTGGGATGCTGGCGACCGAGGGGCCAGGGCCTGCGGGTAACCGAGTTGTGGCGGACCTCGCCGTCGCCGGCCAGGCGGGAAATCATGTCGAGGGTCCGGATGTCGTTTATCCCGCCTAGGACGACCTTGGCCCCGAACAGGGTCGGGAACCCGTCCGCGGCCATCCCCCACCTCGCTCGCGCCTGGGACAGATCTTGAAAGGACGCCAAGGTAACCAGGCCCTGGCTGCCGCCTTCGGACACGATGGCGGGCAGGTCGGGAAGGGGCGCGATGTTGGCCGTCTCATCGAGGATGAGGGCGACCGGGGGTCCCGCCCACCGGCCGGCGTGCGCCGCGGCGGCGGTGTTTTCGTACGCCGCGGCCCGGATCTGCTCGATGAGGCCCACGACCAAGGGAGCGCTTAGGGCCTGGTCACGGCCGGAGGAGCAGATGTAGACGGCGTCCCGGGAGGTTGGCACGGTACGGGGATCGAAGTTCGGCTCCTTCGCCAAGGCGAGTGCGTGCTGCGAGCGGTAGGCGGCCAACACGCCCGACGTTGTCGACCAGATGCCCGACAGTTCCCGCTCGTCGGTCTTCGACAAGCCGGTGAGGATGTCGCAGGCCAACTCGTTGCCGGTGAGTTCCAAGGCGGACAGGGGGGTTTTGGCGTCGTGGCAGTTGACCCAATGCACCACCTCGTCGATCCCGCGGTCGGAGACGGCGGCGGCGTGCATGAGGGGCGCCAGCATGGCTTCCGCCCGCTCGGTCCAATGGCTCGACTCGCCCAGGTGACCCGACGGCCGGGCGGCAGTGGTCATCGCCCGGGCGGTTCGCACCGCCGTGTCCCAGTTCCGGCAGGCCGGAACCGGCGACCATCGCAGTTGCCGGGTTCCGGCCGGGGCGCGCGTCGCGCCGGCAGGATCGAACAACCAGCAGCGCCCCATCCCAGAGCGCTCGGCAGAGGTCGCGGCCAGCACGTCCGCCTTGGTGGACGTCGACACGACCGCCCCCGGCGCCAGCAAGACGTTCGGAATGACGAGTGACGTCGTCTTCCCCGCCCGTGGCGGGCCTAGGACGAGAACGCCCTGTTGGGGTGGCGCGAACGCCGGCCCTTGCGTGCCGGCCCCCAGATAGAGCGGCGATCCGGCCAAGGCAACGCGGGCGCGCATCTCCG
>JAUTXM010000072.1 GCA_030838025.1 Acidimicrobiaceae bacterium | reverse complement strand
CCACCAGCGCCAACTGCCCAGAAGCCACCGCCCAGCCCACCAGCAGCAACGAAATGGACATGGTCGCCAGGCCGCCCGCCACCACCACCCGTGGCCCCCACCGGCGGGCCACGACCGGGTTGCACGTCGTGGTCACCACCGTCGTGAGCGCCATGGGCATGAAACACAGACCGGTGAACAAGGCACTGTGCCCCCGCGGTCCCTGGATCCACTGCGTCAATGTGAACTGGGTGCCGAAGAGGGCGAAGAACATCCCGATCACCGTGATCGTCCCGGCCTGCATCCGCCGGTCCCGAGCCACCGCAGGCGCCAGCATGGGCGCCCGGGCTCGGCGCTCCGCCCGGGCGAACAGGGCCATCAAGGCGCCGGACAGCAGGAAGGCCACCACGACCGACGGCGACCGCCACCCCCGCACCGGGCCCTCGATGATGGCGAACAGCAAGAGCGCCAGCGACCCGGCCCACAGGAGCGACCCCCGCCCGTCGATGGCCCGGGCGACGGGCGCCCGGGAGCTGGGCAACAGCACGATCACGGCGCTCACGGTCAACAACACGACGGGGACGTTGACCAAGAAGACCGAACCCCACCAGAACCGGCTCAACAACACGCCGCCCACGATCGGCCCGAGGGCGGCCGCGATCCCGGCGACGCTGGCCCAGATGGCGATGGCCCGGGCCCGCTCGTCCTCGCGGAAGATGTTGCCCAGGATCGACAGCGTGGCGGGCATGCTGGCCGCCCCACCCACTCCCATGGCCCCCCGGGCCAGCGCCAGCTGCAACGGGCTCGACGTGAAGGCGGCCGCGGCCGACGCCGATCCGAACAGCAACAGCCCGGCCAGCAGCAGGCCCCGCCGGCCGAAGCGATCGCCCAGCACTCCGAGGGGCAGCAACAACCCCGACAGGGTCAATGCGTATGCCGTCGTCACCCACTGCAGGTCCGTTTCGCTGGCGTGCAGGCCCCGCCGGAGGGTCGGCAGGGCGACGTTCAAGATGGTGTTGTCGATGACGATGGCGCACAACGCCAGGCACAGCACCGCCAGCGCCCACCACCGGCGAGGGTCGTCGCGCAGGTCGACCGGCGGCGATTCGAGGCGCATCAGCCGCCGAACAATGCGGCGGCCTGGCTGCGAAAGCGCGCCACATCGGCGCCCAGCCCGATCCGCCACGGGCCGAAACCAGGCGCCCGGTCCTGCTCCGCCCCCCGCAGCCGGGCGACGGCGGGCGCCCGGAAGTCGACGACCGTGGCGCCCCAGGCCGGCCCCCCGGCGGCGTCGACCGCCATCGGCAGCACCGGGGCGTCGGGGATCAGGTCAGGGTCGGCCAACGCCATGGCCGCCACCAGGTCGTGGCAGGGGCAGTCGGGCGCGGTCAACACCGAGCCGAACTGGCGGTAGAACCGCAATGGAGCGTCGAGGAACGCCGCGGCCGCGCTGCGGTGCTCGCCCAGCAGCGCAAAGTGGCCGTCGGTCAGCGTCGCCTCCCGGGTCACGTCGAGGCCGACCAAGAGCGGCGGCTGGGCCCAGCCGGCCTCCGCCACCAGCGCCGCCGCCATCGGGTCGTGGGCGATGTTGGCCTCGGCGGCCGGCAGGGCGTTGCCACCGGCGCGCGCCGAGCCGCCCATGACGACCAGCTCCCCGACGGTGGCGGCGAAGCCGGGGTCGTCGGCCAGCACCAGCCCCAGGTTGGACAGCGGTCCGATGGTGAGCAACGACACCTCGCCCGGCCGCTCCCGACACAGCCGCCCGATGAGTGCGGGCGCCGCCTCGGTGGCGACGGTCATGGCCGGGGCGGCCAGGCCGTTGGTGGTGTTGCCCAGCCCGTCGTCGCCATGGATGAACGTCGCCGGCCGCAGCCCCGGCGCCACCCCCACCGGCCCGGCGGCGCCCCGGGCGACGGGGATGTCGGCCCGCCCCGCCGCCGCCAGCACCCGGCCCACGCTGGCCATGGCGGTGTCGACCGCCACGTTCCCCCAGACGACCGTCACCGCGACCACGTCCAGCTCGGGCGAGCGCAGCGCCCACCACAGCGCCGCGGCGTCGTCCACCCCGCCGTCGGTGTCGATGATCACGGCCCGGGGCATGGGCCTGCCTTTCGAGAGGGATCTGGGAAAAGGCCTCGCCGAGTGCCGAAACTAGCGCCGCCGGGGAAACCAGCCCACTTCCCCGAACCCCGGCCCTTCCTACCAAAGAAGGCGTCCGCCGTCGTCCGAGCGCTTCGACATCCGCCCAGGGTCATGGAGTGCGAACAAAGAAGGCGCCGGCCGTCATCCGAGCGCTTCGACATCCGCCAGGGTGGGCATACCGGTGCCGGCGCCCGGGCGCTGCACGGCGAGCGACGCCGCCAGGTTGGCGAAGTGCACCGCCTCGTCGACCTCGGCCCACGACGACAGCGCCGCGGCCAGGGCACCGACGAAACAGTCGCCCGCCCCGGTCGTGTCGACGACGGGCACCGTGCGTCCCTTGACCTCCACGATGTCGGTGCCGATGAGGGCGACGGCGCCGCCTGGTCCGATGGTGGCGATCACCACCTGGTCGGGCCGCTGGCGCAGCGCCTCCACACCGGCGATCACGTCGCCGGCACCACCGGTGAAGAAGGCCAGCTCGCTCTCGTTGACCACCAGGAAATCGGCCAGGCGCAGCAGCTCGGGCGGCGACGCCTGGGCGGGTGCCGGGTTCAGGATCGTCCGGGCGCCGTTGCGCCGGGCCCGGGACAAGGCGGCGAACACCACCGGCAACGAAAGTTCGTACTGGACGACCACGATGTCGTCGGCCTCGATGGGCAGGGAATCGACGTCGGCCGGCGTGAGGGCGTGGTTGGCGCCCGGCACGACGACGATCGTGTTGTCGCCCCCGTCGTCCACCACGATGATCGCCACCCCAGTCGTCACCTCGGGCAGGCGCTGGACCCGACGCGTGCCGACTCGCTCGGCCGAGAGGAACTCGAGGAGCGAGTCGCCGAAGGCGTCGGCTCCCACCCGGCCCACCAACTCGGTGGGGGCCGCCAGGCGCGCCGCCGCCACCGCTTGATTGGCGCCCTTGCCTCCCGGCACGAACGTCAACGCGGAGCCGAGCAGGGTTTCGCCGACCGCGGGGTGGCGGGGAGCGCGCGCCACGACATCCATGTTGATGCTGCCGACGACGACGACCCGGGGCACCGTCAGCTGCCTTGGCGGGTGACGGCGTTGAGATAGTTGTAGACGGTGATGCGGCTCACGCCCAGCGCGTCGGCCACGTCCTCGACCGACCGCCGCAGGCTGAAGGCGCCCCGATCATTCAGCAGCCTCACCGCTTGCTGCTTGTCCTCCCGGGTGAGATCGGAGAGCTTCCCGCCCAGTTCCCGTTCCACCTCGGCGACGAGCCGGTCGAGCAACCCCCGGGCCCGGGGGAGTCGGATGCCCGCCAGGATCTCCCCGTCGAAGGCCAGCGGGACGTCGCCCGGCGC
>JAUTXM010000063.1 GCA_030838025.1 Acidimicrobiaceae bacterium | reverse complement strand
CAGCTGTCGAACAGCTGGACCGCGGCCACGCCCGCCCCGACCTGGGCCCGAAGCGACGCCAGGGCGAGGTCGGCCAGCCGGTCGACCAGCGCCGCCCACACGGCGGGCTCGGAATGCATCAGCACCTTGGTCTTGGCGTAGTCACGCGACGCCCCGCCCTCGATCAGGTAGCTGGCAACGGTGAACGGTGCCCCGGCGAAGCCGATGAGCGGCACGTCGAGTTCCTTGACCACCATCTTCACCGTTTCGAGGACCCAGGGGGTGTCCTGTTCGGCGTCGAGGGGGCGGAGGCGGTCCAGGTCGGCGGCGCTACGGAAGGGATGCTCGACGACGGGGCCCCGGCCCGCCTTGACGTCGACGCCGAAGCCGATGGCCGCGACCGGAACCACGATGTCGGAATACAAGATGGCGGCGTCCACGCCGTAACGGCGGACCGGCTGCAGCGTCATCTCGGCTGCCAGTTCGGGCTGGCGCACCGCTTCGAGGATGCTTCCGTCACCGCGGAGGGCCCGGTACTCCGGGAGGGAGCGCCCCGCCTGGCGCATGAACCACACCGGCCGGTGCGTCGCCGGCCGGCCCCGGCAGGCGTCGAGGAAGGCCGAGTTGCCCGGGGTGCTCACGGTCGGACCGGGCGCAGCCACCGGGCCACGGTACCGCCGGGTCTCGGGGTCACCGGGGTCAGCTCTGGCGGCGCCGGGGTCAGCTCTGGGGGCGCCGGGGTCAGCTCTGGCGGCGCCAGAAGATGCCCGACCCGTCGATCCAGCGGATCGGCTCGGTGATGTGGTGCTGCGCCCGGTAGTCGTCGACCGCGGCTCGGCAATTCGGGATCTCCCCGTAGTCGTCGACGATGGCGTAGCCGCCGATAGACACCTTCGGATACAGGGCCGACAGCACGTCGATGGTGGAGCCGTACATGTCGCAATCGACTCGGAGCACGGCCAGCCGCTCGATCGGCGCGTCGGCGAGCGTGTCGCTGAACCAACCCGCCAGAAAGCGAACCTGGCGGTCGAGCATGCCGTAGCGAGTGAAGTTCTGCTTCACCTCGTCCTGGGAAACGGCGAGGAACGGCTGGCTCCAGTGCAGATCGTCCCGGTCGGCGAGATGCTCGTCCTTGGGCTTCGGGAGCCCTTGAAAGGAGTCGGCCACCCAGACGGTCCGCCCGGTCTCCTGGAGCGACGCCAGCACGGCTCGCATGAGGATCGCGGCTCCGCCCCGCCAGACACCGGCCTCCAGCACGTCGCCGGGAACGGAGTCCCCGACGACGGACTCGATACACGCCTGCAGGTTGTCGAGCCGGCGCAACCCGACCATCGTCTCCGCCGAGATCGGCCAGTCCCGCCCCTCTTGGCGCCTCCAGGATTCGTAGGGCGCCCGGCGAAAGGCGACGATGTCGCGGCGGCCCAGCAGCGTGGCTACCTGCGCCCAGAGCCGGCGCTTCAGGGGAGTACCAGGGACGATGGGCGCCAGGTCCGGGTCGAAATCGAATCGGGTCAGGCACCGTTTCAACAGATCGAGATACAACGCCGCCGGCGATGCGCCGGGGCCGGGCCGTTCCGCCACCTCGACGGGCGACACCTGTTCCGACCCCTCCGCTGGCACGGGCGGATGATACCTCGGCCGCTATTGCCGGCCTTGGGGCGGTGAGCCCTGCGGTGCTTGGGCCGACGGTGCCACATCCTCCAGGCGAGCCCATCGAAAGTCGGTTCGGTTCTCGCCGTCGATGGCGATGCTCGCTTCGAGGTCGGCCGGGCCCCCGACCCCGTACAAGGGAGGGACATAGAAGGCGGGTCCGTTGGGTGCGGTGGCGAGAACGGTGGTCAGGCGGTCGGTGACGTCGACGCTCACGTGGAAGCTGCCGCCGCCGCCCAGGCGGGGCCGGAAGGCGACCCGGACGGTCGCCTCGTCGCCCGCCTGGTAAGCCCGCCATCGCTCGCCGATGACCGTCTGCATGCTGTAGGCGAGGGTCCCGTCCTCACCGACGACCCGGAAGTTGACACCCGGTCCGTCGATCGGGCGGTCGAAGCGGACACTCATCGAATACGTGAGTGGCTGGCCTTGCTCGACGTTTCCGGCGGGCGTCCCGTCGGCGCGCAGCAGTTCCTGGTGCAGGATCCGCACGCCGGCGTCGTACGACTCGTCGTCGGACTGCAGGAGCCGGTGGAAGTGGGCGATGGCGGACTCCGTCGGGCCGTCGAAGGCCACCCGGCCCTGCTCGAGGAGGATCGTCCTCGGGCACAGCAGGTGCACGGCGTGCAATGCATGGCTGACGAACAGAATTGTCGTTCCCGATCGCTGCAGGTCCCGCATCCGGTTCAGACACCGGAGTTGGAAGGCCACATCGCCGACGGCCAGCACCTCGTCGACGAGCAGTACGTCCGGGTCGACATTGACCGCCACCGAGAACCCGAGGCGCATGAACATGCCCGATGAGTAGAACTTGACCGGGGTGTCGACGAAGTCGCCCAGGCCCGCGAACGCCACGATCTCGTCGAAGCGGGCCTTGACCTGGGACTTGGTGAGCCCGAGCAGCAACCCGTTGACCACCACGTTCTCCCGGCCGGTCATTTCCGGGTGGAAGCCGACGCCGACGCTGAGGAGCGGAGCAATCCGGCCCCGGATGGTGAGCGACCCCTCCGTGGGCTGGCTGACGCCGGCCAACATGCGCAGGAGGGTCGTCTTGCCGGCGCCGTTGCGGCCGATGATGCCGACCGTTTCGCCCGTGGCGACCTCGAGGTCGACGTTCTGGATTGCCCAGAGGAGGCGGCGGTTGGGGCCGCCGAAGGGGGTGAGCGATCGCAGCAGGCTGCGTTCCTCGATCTTCCAGTAGCGCTTGCTGACTCGGTCCAGCTTGATCGCCGGCGCCGCCGTGGGATTCCAGGCCGTGTGGGTGGTGCCAGGGTCGGTCACAAGAGGTCGACGAAGAGGCGGTCGTAGCGCCGGTGGATGGCCGCCGCGGCCACCATCAGCACCGCGGTCGACCCGAGCGATACCACGACGGCCCGGGCCGAAGGGCCGGGGGCGCCGACGGCGGCGGTCTGGAACAAGCCCACGATCCCGGTCAAGGGGTTGAGGTCCAGCCAGCGCCCGGCGGAACCGAGGGCACTGGCGGGGTAGACGATCGGCGTAACGTACAGCCATACCAGGATCACGGCGGCGACCATGAACTTGAGGTCGCGGAAGTAGACGTACAGCGCCGCCAGGACCAGTCCCACCGACGAGGCGAACAGCACCGCCAAGGCGGCGGCGGGGACCAGTAGCAGCAACCGGACGTTCGGGGTCACGCCCACCAGCGGCAGTTCGACCAGGAGGATGGCGGTGGCTGTGGCCAGGAGCAGGAGGTTGGCGCACGGCGGTACGAGGGCGAGGATGGCCCGCGGGAACCACACCTTGTCGGTCAGCCCCGAGGCGTCCACAATCGACGTGGTGGAGGCAATGATCGACGTGGACACGAACACCCACGGCACCATCCCGGCCAGCACGAATCCGGCGTAGCTGAACGAGTGGCCAGAGCCAAAGCCGCCCACCCGGGAGAAAATGAACACCAGCACTATCGACTGAAGCAGGGGTAGGGCGACCGACCACAGCACGCCGAGCGTCGCCCGCTTGTAGCGGACCTGGAAGTCCTTGCGGGCGAGGGCGATCAGGA
Organism: Acidimicrobiaceae bacterium; assembly: GCA_030838025.1. Lineage (GTDB taxonomy): Bacteria > Actinomycetota > Acidimicrobiia > Acidimicrobiales > Palsa-688 > JALYXV01. The sequence goes on along the minus strand of JAUTXM010000063.1, from coordinate 1,901 downwards.
CCCCGCGGAAGCGCCAGAGGCCGCCCAGCCAGTTGCCCAGTGTCGCCGGGCGATGGTCGAGCCTCAGGACCGGTGTCGGATCCGCCGCTGACGCATCGCTCCTCACGCGGTGTCTTTTCGGCGGTGTCTTTTCGGCCGGTCGGCGAGCGGTGGGGAGCGGTTCACGAGACGGGTGGGGACTCCGATGGAGCGTCAGCCTAGACCGGGGCGATCTTGCGTCGGGTGCTGGGCGTGGCGCATAGTCGACGTTCCCTGTATGTCCCATCCGGATCTGGCGGCTGAACAGGCCCACGTCGATCACGCCTACGAGCAGTTGGAGGCGATGAGAGCCAACGCCCTGGCGATGCTGCGCGCCGCGTTCGGCGAGCGAGGCGGAACGTTCCAGGCGATCACCGAGCGCGACATCCGGGTTCGAACCAGCCTCAACCGCCTCGAGCAGCTGCAGCTGGGCCGGGAGTCGCTTGTGTTCGGCCGCATCGATCGTGTTACCGCCGACGGCGAAACAGTGACCGATGCTCCCGCGACGCGCCTCGGCCCGAGCGCGCTCGTGAGTGAGGCCTTTCACATCGGACGCCTGGCAGTGGCCGACACCGACCAGGAGCCGCTCGTCGTCGACTGGCGGGCGCCGGTCGCCGAGCCCTTCTACCGCGCCACGGGGGCCCAGCCGATGGGACTGACGCGGCGGCGTCACTTCCTGACCGAGGGGCGCCGGGTGTTGGATCTGGAAGACGAGCTGTTCAACTATCCAGTCGACGGCAGCACCGACGGCGACGCGACCGAACGCCTGGCAACCATCGGACTCGGAGCGGGCCTGTCGGGCTCGGCGACGCTGCTGTCGGCGTTGGCCCGTTCCCGGACCGGCCGTATGCGCGACATCGTGGCGACGGTCCAACGGGAGCAGGACGAGATCATCCGAAGCCCCCTGAGCGGGGTCCTCGTCGTCCAGGGCGGACCGGGCACCGGCAAGACCGCGGTAGCCCTGCACCGAGCAGCGTACTTGCTATACACCTACCGGTTCCCGCTGGAGAGCCAAGGGGTGTTGGTCGTCGGGCCCAACCCGTTGTTCCTCCGGTACATCGAGCACGTCCTGCCCTCGCTGGGCGAGACCGGGGTGGAGATGTCGACGGTCGGCCGGCTGTACGCGCAGGCCACCGCGACCGGGGTCGAGGACCGGGCCACCGCCACGTTGAAAGGCGATGCCCGGATGGCCCGGTTCATCGCCCGGGCGGTGGCGACGCGTGAGCGCCCCCTGCGCCGTCCCGTCGAGGTGCCGTACGGGCCCGTCGTCTTGACGCTGTCCGCCGGGGCCACGGCCGAGATCGTCAACGCCGCCAAGCGCCGCTCGGGCAGCCACAATGCCCGCCGGCGCCTGGTCGAGCAGCTCCTGTGGCGACACCTCCACGTCCGTCTGCTCGAAGCGCGGGCCCGAACGTCACGAGACCTGTCGAGCGGCGCCGCGGATGCCTCGCTGTGGTCTTCGGCGGCGACGTCGCCCGCGACATCGGAGGGGTCGTCGCCCGGGTCATCGGAGGGGTCTTCGGCGGGGTTGTCGGCCGGGTCGACGGCGGGGTCGACGGCCGGGCTGTCGGAGGGGTCGTCGGCCAGGTCATCGGCGGCGGGGCTGTCGGAGGGGTCGACGGCCGGGACGTCCGCGGGGACGTCGGCCGGGGTCCCGGGCGAGAGCGACGGCGACGATGACGACCTTGACGAGCTCGACGTGATCGGGGCGCTGCCGGAGCGGACCGAGATCACCGCCGCCGAGCTCGGAACCGACCTGCGCCGCCTGCCCATCGTCGTCGAGGCGCTCGATCGCATGTGGCCGGTGCTGTCACCGCAGGAACTGCTGCACGACCTCTTCGGCGCCCCACCCCTGGTGGAGTTGGCCGGGCGGGGCCTGCTCT
>JAUTXM010000055.1 GCA_030838025.1 Acidimicrobiaceae bacterium | reverse complement strand
CCCCAGGACTTCCGGCCCCGGGACTTGTTCTTATAGGTGAAGCCGCGGATCTTGGGGCCCTTGGCTTCGCCGACGACCCGGGCGGCGACGCTGCTGCCGGCGACACCCGAACCCGTCAGGATCCGCTCCCCGTCCACCAGCAATACCGGCGTGAACGTGACTTCGGTCCCCTCGGCCGCGCCCAGTCGTTCGACGGCCAAGGTCTGGCCCTCTTCGACACGCTCCTGCTTGCCACCTGTCTTTATGACTGCATACACAAGAGAGCGATCTTACCAGAGCAGTCGCCATGCCCAACCGGGTCGAGCTTGGTTACAGGAGTTCTTCGTCGAGCAGGAGGCCCCGTCCCCCGCACGTCGGGCAGGTCTCGGAGAACGATTCGACCAGGCCCTCGGAGACCCGTTTCCGGGTCATCTCGATCAGACCCAGCTCCGAGATGTCGAACACCTGGGTTCGGGTCTTGTCCCGGGCCAGGGCCTCCCGGAAGGCCCGGGCCACCTCGGCCCGGTTGGCGGCGATCTCCATGTCGATGAAGTCGATGACGATGATGCCGCCGATGTCGCGCAACCGCAGCTGGCGGGCGATTTCCTCCGCCGCCTCGAGGTTGTTGCGAAAGACCGTCTCCTCGAGATTGGAGGTGCCGACGTTCTTGCCCGTGTTGACATCGATGACCGTGAGCGCCTCGGTCCGCTCGATGATGAGCGAACCGCCCGAAGGCAGCCACACCTTCCGATCGAGCGCCTTGTGCACCTGCTCGTGCACGTGGTAGCGCTCGAAGATCGGCAGCGGGCTGTCGCTGTCACCGGCGAACTCCACCCGGTCGGCCAGGTCGGGGCTGATGCTGGCGACGTAGTCGCGCACCTCTTCGAACAGGGCCGGATCGTCGATCACCACCCCGCGATAGTCGGTGTTGAACTCCTCCCGGATGACCCGTACCGCCATGTCCGGTTCCCGATACAACAGTGCGGGCGACTTGGCCCGCTTGGCCCGGGTGTCGATCTCGTCCCACTGCCGCAGCAGCCGGGCCACGTCGCGGCGCAGCTCGTCGGCCGAGGCCCCTTCGGCCGCGGTGCGCACGATGAGGCCGTGCCCCGCCGGTCGGATGTCGTCCAGGATCCGGCGCAGCCGCTTGCGCTCCTCGTCGGCCAGGCGCTTGGAGATCCCGTAGGTGTCGCTTCCCGGGATGAGGACGACGAAGCGGCCCGGAAGGGAAACCTCCTGGCTGAGGCGCGCGCCCTTGGTCCCGATGGGGTTCTTGGTGACCTGGCAGACGATCGTCTGGCCGACCTTCAACAGCTGCTCGATGCGGGCGTCGCGGCTCTGGCCGCCACCCCGGCCGCGCGTCGGCTTGCCCCCGCCCGCGTCACCCTCGAGGTCGTCACGGTCGTAGCGCACGTCGCCCCGGTACAGGACGGCGTTTTTCGGCGTACCGATGTCGACGAACGCCGCCTCCATGCCGGGCAGGACGTTCTGCACCCGGCCGAGGTAGATGTTGCCGTCGATCTGGGTGGCATCGTCTGCTGGTCGCGAGACGTAGTGTTCGATCAGGGACCGGCCTTCGAGCACCGCGATCTGGGTGGCGTTGGGCTGGACGTGAACCAACATGAGGTAGCGGCCGACCGGTCGTCCCTTGCGCTCCCGGCCCTTGCGCCGTTCCAGGGTCTCGGCGTCGATCTCGTCCGAGTTGTCGACACCGGCACCGGCGCCCACCGGGCCGCGCCCGGCCCGACCTGCACGGCGTCGCCGTCGCCGGCCATCGCTTCCGTCCTCCCAGCTCTGATCACCGTCGTCACCGTCGAGCACGGGAAGCCGGGGCGGCAAGCCACTGCGGCCGCCGGACCTGACCGGGTCTGACGCGCCCGCCACACCTGGCGCCGCTGGCGTGCCGGCCGCGCCGGGGGTTCGTCCGGCGCTGCCCTTGGGTGCACCGGCGGCGCCGTTTCTGCCGCCTCCGTCCCGTGCCCTGCCCCCGCGATTGGCGCCACGTCCGGTCCCGCCACCGCCGGCGCTCGGGGCGCGAGCGGAACCGCCGCTCTGCGGTCCTGCCGCCGCCGGTGCGGGTGCCGGCCGGCTGTCGCCGATCTTCGGCCTCGCCCGCGGCACCGACGTCGCCGCCGCCGGGTTCGCCGCTACCGCGTCGTCGGGCGCCACGCCCGGCGTCTCGGCGGCCGCGGGCCGCTCCACCGCGGTCAGGGTCGGGGGCCCGCCCCCGTCGTTGTCGCCGCCGACATTGTCGTCGTCGTCGTTGTAATCGTCGTGGCCGTCATTGCCCGCGGCACCCGAGGCGTCGGTAGAGCCGGAGCCGGAGCCGGAGCCGGCACCGGAGACGGCGGCGGTCCCACTCGATCGGCTGCGGTTGCGACCGCCGCGCGATCCTCGGCGGCGACGCCTCGCCGGGGTGTCAATGCTGGTCGCGGCCGGGCCCGCCTCAGGCGGAGGGAGCGAGGGCAGCGATTCGACGCCGGAGCCGGCGGGACTGTCCGGGGCAGGGCGGGGCGCCGCGGGCGGCGGGCCGTCTGAGCCCACCGGGCGGTCGGGTAGTGCGTCGGACATGGTGGTGTTCCCTTCTCATAACGCACGCTCCAAAGCGTGCGGCGCGTCCGTCGCCGCAAGTGGGGCCGCAAGGGGCTCCCACCGGGCGCCGTCGCGCTCGATCCATTGATACAGCCGACGCACGAAGCGCTCCTCGAGGTCGGGGCCGAGTGCCCCAACCAACTCCGTCGGGCGCAGGCTGCGGGGCTGGGTGCCCAGCTCGCATTCCAACCATGCGCCGTCGCTGGTCTCGTCGACCTGGCGCATCGCCAAGATGGCCGGCCGGATGTCCTCGACGATATCCCGACCCTTTCGGGTGCGGGTGATGACGATGGTCTCGGCGGTCAGCAGCTGGCTCACTCGGGTGTCGATGTCGGGCAGTCGGGAGCCCGGATCGACGGGGACCACGGCAAGGCGCCAGGTACAGGCCGTGACCTCCTCCTGCAGGGAAAGTGACCGGTCGTTGCCGGCCGACATGGCGAGGACATCAATGCCCTCGGGCAAGGCGGCCGACAAACCGGTGGACAAACTCTCAAGGTCAAGTAGAGCATCAGCTTTAGGCTGTAGGTTGTCGCTCAACTCGATATCGAGATACTCGGCTACCGATTCGTAGCCGGTGGACAGGGCCAGGCCAAAGCTGACCCGGGGTCGGGGCGAGAACCCCTGGGAGTAGGCCACCGGGAGGCTTACCCGGCGAAAGGCCCGCTCCCACATACGGGCGGTGTCACGGTGACTGGTCCAGCGGATCTTGCCCAACTTGGCGAAGCGGATCCGCAGCCGGGTCATCAGGGACGCACACCGGTCGTGAGGACCGGCGTCGGTCGACGGGCGGGCAGCAGCGTCACCGGCACCGCCCCGCCGGTGGCCAGGTTCTGACCCGTCCCCTGGCTCCCGCCCGCGGGGGCGACCGCCGAAGCCACCACGTGCTCGATCCCGTATTCGGTGCACGCCCCGCAGTCATAACACGGGGTCCAGCGGCAGTCGGGCAGGCCGTACTCGGCCAGCGCGTCCTGCCAGTCCTGCCAGAGGAAGTCCCGGTGCAGCCCGGCCGAGATGTGGTCCCACGGCAGGATCTCCCGGTTGTCGCGGTGACGTTCGACGTACCACTCGATCGACAATCCATGGCGGTCCATGGCCGCCTCCCAGAGCGACAGGTCGAAGTGCTCCGACCACTCCTGGAACGTGCCACCGGCGCGCCACACGTCCTCGATTGCCGCGCCCACCCGTCGATCCCCTCGGCTCGCAATGCCTTCGGCCAGCGTGGCGCGGGGATCGTGCCACCGCAGCTGGACCCCTTTTTCCCCCTTCGTCGCGTCCCGCAGCAGGTTGACCCGGCGTTGCAGTTCCGCCACCCCCACCTGCCCGAACCACTGGAAGGGCGTCTGGGGCTTCGGCACGAACCCGCCGACCGACGCCGTCACCGAGACCGACTTGGTGTGGCGGCGCCCGACGGCCACGCAGTTGCGGGCCAGCTCGGCGATCCCGAGGGTGTCTTCGTCGGTCTCGGTGGGCAGCCCGGTGAGGAAGTAGAGCTTGACCCGGCGCCAGCCCTGGGAGAACGCCGAGTCCACGGCGCCGTAGAGGTCTTCTTCGGTGATGAGCTTATTGATGACCTGGCGCATCCGCCACGTCCCGGCTTCGGGGGCAAAGGTCAGGCCGGTGCGCCGGGCCTTTTGGAGTTCGTTGGCGATGCCCACGGTGAAGGCGTCGACCCGGAGGCTGGGCAGGCTCACCGAGACCGGGCCGGCCGGTACGGACACGCCGGTGCACATGGGGTCACCGATGATGCCGCTGACCGCGTCCTGGATGCCCGAGTAGTCGGCGCTGGACAGCGACGTCAGGCTGACCTCGTCGTAGCCGGTGCGACGCAGGCCGTCGCGCACCATGCGGCTCACTTGGGCCGCGGGGCGCTCCCGGACCGGCCGGGTGATCATCCCGGCCTGGCAGAACCGGCAGCCCCGGGTGCAGCCTCGGAAGATCTCGACGTTGAGCCGGTCGTGGACCACCTCGGTGAGCGGGACCAGCTGTTGCTTCGGATAGGGCCAGGCCCCCAGGTCGGCGATGGTGCGCTTGTGGACCTGGGCCGGAACGTCGGGATAACGGGGCGTGACTTCGACCAGGCGGGGACCGTCGTAGGTGACCTGGTACATCGACGGTACGTACACGCCGGCAACGGCGGCCAGGCGCCGCAGGAGCTGCTGGCGCGAGCCGGACGTTGCCCGCCCGGGCGAGCGCTTCCACTCCCCCACCACCTCCGAGACCTCGGTCACGACTTCCTCGCCGTCGCCGATGACGAACAGGTCGACGAAGTCGGCCAGAGGCTCGGGGTTGAAGGTGCAGTGGCCACCGGCGGCGACCAGCGGATGGCTCTCGTCGCGCCGTTCGGCCCGCACGGGGACGCCCGCCAAGTCGATGCAGTTGAGGACGTTGGTGTAAACGAGCTCGGCGGAGAGGTTGAACGCCAGCAAGTCGAAGTCAGCCGCCGGGCGATGTCCGTCGACGGAGAACAGCGGCACGCCGCGGCGGCGCATGGCCTCTTCCATGTCGCCCCATGGGGCGTAGGCCCGCTCGGCCGCGCTCGCCGGGTGCTCGTTGAGGAGCTCGTACAGGATCTGCAGGCCCTGGTTGGGCAGGCCGATCTCGTAGGTGTCGGGGTAGATCAGCAGCCAGTCGACCCGCCCGGGGCGCGACGAGGGGTCCGGTACCACCATCCCGTCTTCGCAGCCGATGTAACGAGCCGGCTTTTGCACCCGCGCGAGGAGCGGCTCGATCCTCGGCCAGAGACTGGTTGTCATCTCCCCCGCCAGTGTAGCGGTCCACCCCCGCGGGTCCACAGGGGCCGAAGCCGGCTGAGCCTGCCGCGGCACGCCCGGTTCTGTGTTGTTTCGAGGTTTTGCCTGGATTGGACGTGGCTATGGCGCCTCGAATCGCCATATTCGCTCGAATCAGTACAAAACTGCGAGGCGACGGGGCGAAGCGGCGACGCATGATCGGCGCGCACCAAGGGCCGGCTAGCTGTAGCGGCGCATGTGCACGTTGAGCACCAGGCCGACGGCCGCGAACGCGGTCACGATCGACGAGCCGCCATAGCTCATGAACGGCAGCGGGATGCCGGTGATCGGCATGATCCCCATGGTCATGCCCACGTTCTGGAAGATCTGGAACACCAGCATCGCCAGCACCCCCACGCAGATCAACGTCCCGGTGGGGTCCCGGGCCGTGGTCGCCGCTCGCCAGGTGCGCCAGACGATCAACACGAACAGGCTCAACAGCAGCGCCGAGCCGACCAGCCCCAACTGCTCACCGACGGCGGTGAAGATGAAGTCCGTCTGCTGCTCGGGCACATACGACAAGTTGGTCTGCGACCCCTTGAACAGGCCCTTGCCCGAGATCCCGCCCGAGCTGATGGTGATCTTCGACTGGTTGAGGTTGTACGTGGCCTGGACGTTGCTGTTGGAGTCGAGGAACGCCGTCAGACGGTCCCGCTGGTACTGCTTCAAGGCGCCGAAGTGCAAGACCGCGACCACCGCGACGACCCCCACCACGACCAGCACCGCCAAATGGCGGGTCTGCAGGCCGCCCACGAGCAGGACACCCACCAGGATCGCCCCGATGACCAGCGCCGTGCCCAGGTCGGGTTGGCGGTAGATCAGCGCCAGGGGCACGGCCGCCAACCCGAGAACCACCATGAGCTCGCGCCCGCCCAAGCGGCCCTTGTAGCTGGCACAGATGCCGGCCAACCCGACGATGACCGCGATCTTGGCGAACTCCGACGGCTCCAACTGATAGGCCCCGATCTGGAACCACGCCTGGGCGCCTTTGCTCTTCTTGCCCAGCGGGGAGAGGATCAGGACCAACGCCACGACGCTGGCGATGTAGAACGCCGGGGCGAAATCCTTCAGCCGGCGGTAGTCGATCGACGCCACCACCCCCATGACGACGACGCCGACCAGAACGAAGGCCACCTGGCGCTTCAGGTAGTAGCCAGGGTCGAGGCCCTGGGCGATCAACTTGTCCCGGGTGGCGCTGTAGATCATCAGCAGCCCGAACGACGCCACCCCGATCGTTGCCAGGGCCAGTCCCACGTCGATGTGGCGCCAGGCGGCCGCCGGTGTCCGGCGAGCCGACCCCGAGATGCCCACCCCCCGGCGCGGTACGGATACCGAGGCCATGATCAGTCCTTTCCTCCGAGGCCGATCACTACCTGCCCGGGGGTCAGGTTGAAGAGGCCGTCGTAGACGCGGCGGACGACGGGCGCGGCGGCGTCGGCACCGTACCCCGACTCCTCCATCACCGCCTCGACCACGAACTGGGGGTTGTTGGCCGGGGCGAACGACACGAACAGCGAGGTGGGCGCCTTGCCCTGGACCTGGGCGGTGCCCGTCTTGCCGGCGACGGGGTACTGCGTCAAAGGGAAGCCCGAGAAGGCCGAGTGGGCGGTACCGTCGCCGTTACCGGCGACACCCTGGAAGCCGGCCAACATGGCGTCGTGCCATGCCGGCTGGATGTCGATGTGGCCTCTGCCGATGGGCGTGAGCTGTTGGAACACCTTGCCCTGCTGATCGGTGATCTTGAGCGCGATCTGCGGTGTCCACACCGTGCCGCCGTTGGCGAAGGTGGCATAGGAGTTGGCCAGCTGCAGCGGGGTGACGGCCACTTCGCCCTGGCCGATCGACGTGTTGACGTTGTCACCCGTGAACCAGTTGCCCTCTTTGTAGACATTGGGACTCTGGGCGTGCTCCTTGGCCCGGCTCGTCTTGTCCGGGACCCGTCCGGACGCCTCGTTGGGCAGCGGGATGCCCGAGGTGCTCCCGAACCCCAGCTGGCGGGCCACGTTTTGCAGGCCGTCGTCGCCGTAGCGGGCTCGGTCGTTCCAGAAGGTGGCGCCGATTTGGTAGAAGTAGGCG
>JAUTXM010000003.1 GCA_030838025.1 Acidimicrobiaceae bacterium | reverse complement strand
TAGCGTGGGGGGAGTGTACGAGCGCATCCTGGTGGGCACCGACGGGTCGGACACCGCGGCGCTCGCCGTTGACCGGGCCGTCGAGGTTGCGCGTGCCCTCGGTTCGACGCTGACCATGTTCTGCGTCGGGACACCGACGCGGGCGTCGGCCGTCGTCACCAAGGAAGCGGCCCGGCACGCCGGTGCCGGCGTCGACATCCGCACCGAGACCGCCACGGGCGACCCCTCGTCGGCGCTGGTCGATCGGGCCGAACAGGGCGACATCGACCTCTTGGTCCTCGGCAACAAGGGGATGACCGGACCGAGCCGGTTCCTCCTCGGCTCAGTCCCCAACAAAGTCAGCCATCACGCCCCCATTGCGGTCCTCATCGTCCGCACCGTGTAACTGGCGGCTTCGCCGCCCCGGTCGGGGCCCCATCCCCGACCTCCTCCGGACGATGGGGTCCCCAGCCCCATCGCCGGCCGTAGGTCACGCGGGCCGGTTGTGGCGCCCCGGTCGGGGCCGGACGTGGTGGGCGCTGTTGCTCCTGCTCGCGTTCTGCCTGTCGGCTTGTCAGGCGACCGTGCGGGTCGGCGTGGACGTCAAACAGAACGGCGGTGGCTCGGTCACCGTGACCGCCCATCTCGACCGCGACGCGGCATCGTTCGCCTCGTCGGTGCGCACCTCTGACCTGGTCAAGAGTGGCTGGACGGTGGTGGGCCCGACGCCGGTCGCCAACGGCGGGGTCGACTTCACCGCTACCAAGTCGTTCGCCAATCCGGCGCAAGCTCAGACCATCGTGTCGGAACTGTCGGGGCCGACCGGACCGTTCCGCGACCTTTCCATCGCCCGCCACCAGTCGTTCTTCCGGACCGCCACGACCTTCCAGGGCACGGTCGATCTCACCTGCGGGCTCAATTGCTTCTCCGATCCACAGCTGCAGCAAGCTCTGGGCGGCGCGCCTGACCTGGGGATCGACCCGTCGAAGCTGCAGGCCGATGCGGGCGTCATCGTGGACCGCCTGTTCCAGTTCGAGGTGGCAGCCCGGCTTCCGGGAACGCTCCAGGCTTCCAACGCGCCCACTCAGGCCGGCAACGGCGCCCTCTGGAAAGCCAGCCTGGGCCAAAAGGCGGTTCTCTCGGCGAGGGCCCAGGCGTGGAACGTCGGCCACATCGTGCTGGTCGTCGCCATCGGCGCCTTGCTGCTCACCGGAGCCGTGCTGGGCGGGTTGAAGCTTCGGCACCGGCACCGCCGGCGCCACCGGGCGGCGCACAAAGCCTCATGACCATCAACCCTCGTGCCCTTGGCTGTCACAGTGCCTCCGTAGTGTCATCGCCGTGACCCGAACCCGCTCCATTTTCCGGTGTTCCGAGTGTGGGGCGACCGCACCCCGGTGGGCGGGTCGATGCTCGACCTGCGGCCAATGGAACACCCTGGCCGAGGAGGCCGAACTGGCCGCTGCGGTGGCGTACCCGGCCACGACACAACGGGCCGTTCTCCTGGCCGAGGTGGATGGCGATGCCGCAGCGCCTCGCCCGACCGGCGTCGGGGAGTTCGATCGGGTACTCGGTGGAGGCTTGGTCCCCGGGTCGGTCACGCTGGTCGGCGGCGAGCCCGGCATCGGCAAATCCACGCTGCTGCTTCAGGCAATCATCGCGATGGCCGGCCTCGGTCTGCGTTGCCTCCTCGTGTGTGCCGAGGAGTCAGCCCAGCAGGTCAAGCGACGGGCGGCGCGGCTCGGGCCGCTCCCGGCGGGCGTGTGGGTGGTAGCCGAGACGTCGCTGGCCGGCGTACTGGCCGCGGTGGACGAGGTGGCGCCGGACGTCCTGGTCGTCGATTCGATCCAGACGGTGTTCGACCCCGAGGTCGACTCAGGGCCGGGCTCGGTCACCCAGGTGCGGGCGTGCGCCTTGACCCTGGTACGGGTTTCCAAGTCGCAGCGCCTGGCCACGATCCTCGTTGGGCACGTGACCAAAGAGGGCACGCTGGCCGGTCCGCGTGTGCTCGAGCACATGGTCGACACGGTGTTGACCTTCGAGGGCGAACGCCACCACGCCCTTCGCCTTCTACGCGCCACCAAGCACCGCTTCGGGGCGACGGGTGAACTGGGTTTGTTCGAGATGACCGACGGCGGACTTCGGGGGGTACCCGATCCGAGCGGCCTTTTCCTCGGTGACCGCCGCCATGGTGCGGCGGGGTCGGCGGTCTTCCCCGCGATGGAGGGTCAGCGACCCTTGCTCACCGAGATCCAGGCCCTCGTCGCCGGGTCCAACCTGGCCATGCCCCGGCGCTCGGCTTCGGGCTTCGATGGTGGTCGTCTGGCACTGCTGGTCGCCGTGTTGGACGAACGAGCCGGGGTCGACCTGTCGGGGCGTGACGTCTATGTCTCAGTGGTAGGCGGCGTGCGCGTCTACGAACCCGGGGCTGACCTGGCCACGGCGTTGGCCCTCGCCTCGGCCGCGGTCAGCGTCGCGCTGCCGACGGATCTGGTGGCGTGCGGCGAGATCGGGTTGGCGGGAGAGCTTCGCCAGGTATCGCACACGCCGCGCCGGCTGGCGGAAGCGGCGAGACTCGGCTTTCGCCGGGCACTGGTGCCGGCGTCGGCCGAGGCTCCGAATGGCCCCCTTGAGGTCGTGCGCGCCAGTACCCTCCTGGAAGCAGTCGGCCTGCTCCAGCTGCGGCGACCGGGGAATGGCGCCGCCGGCGAGTCCGGCGCCCGGCCGCCGGCACCGGCTGAATGGCCACGCAACCGCGCGCCGGTCGAGGCAGGAAGCATCGCCGCCGCGACTACGGAGTGACCGACGATTCGGCCCATGTGGGCACCTCGACCGGGCAGTTCGTATGACGGCCGGTACGATTGCTCCGATGCTCAACCGGCCCAGCGCTGCCATGATCGAGGCGCTCTCCACGGTGGCGCCTGGTCGACCGCTCCGGGAGGGGGTCGACCGAATCCTTCAGGCCAGCATGGGCGCGCTCATCGTGGTCGGTGACGGACCGGAGGTGCTCAACATCTGTTCGGGCGGATTCCTGCTCGACGCCGAGTTCAGCCCCCAGCGGCTGTCGGAGTTGGCCAAGATGGATGGCGCCATCATCCTGTCGGCCAACGCCAATCGCATCGCCCGGGCCAACGTCCACCTGGTGCCCGACCCTCATGTGCCGACATCGGAGACCGGCACCCGTCACCGCACCGCGGAACGGGTGGCGCGGTCGATCGACGTCACCGTCCTTTCCGTCTCGGAGGACCGTGCGGTCATCGCCGTCTACCGCAACAACGAGAAGTACATGCTCGACCCGGTGCCGCGCCTGGTCGCCCGGGCCAACTCTGCCCTGCAGACCCTGGAGCGCTACAAGCTTCGAATGGACACGGTCGCGACGACGCTGTCGGCCCTCGAGGTCGAAGACCTGGTTACGGTCCGCGACGTTGCCACCCTGCTTCAACGGGCCGAGATGGTCCGCCGGATCGCCGAGGAGATCGAGGGCTACGTCGTCGAGCTCGGTGTCGACGGTCGACTGATCATCCTGCAGCTCGAGGAAGTCATGGCCGGCGTCGACGACGACCGACGCCACCTGTTCCGTGACTATGGCCGGGTTCCGACGGGCGCCAACGCCGACGAGGCCATCGCTCGTCTGGCTCGCCTGTCGACTGAGCGGCTGCTCGACCTCGCGGAGGTGGCCGCCATCTTGGATCCGCCTGGCACCAACGGGGAGCTCGACGCCGGAGTGCAGCCGAGGGGGTACCGGCTCCTCTCCCGCATCCCCCGCCTGCCCGAGAGCGTGTTGTCCCACATCGTGGAGCACTTCGGAAGCCTGCACAAGATCATGGGCGCCACCCTGGAGGATCTCGACGACGTCGAAGGAGTGGGGGCGACACGGGCGAAGGCGATCCGGGAGGGCTTGGCCCGTTTGGTCGAGACCACGGTCCTCGATCGCTACAACTGAGCCATGCGGATCACACTGCCGTCGGGTACGCCAGCCGAGCTTGCCATGCCCTCGGGTTCCCCGAGCCGGGGTTTGGTGCTCGTCCCCGATGTGATGGGCCTTCGGCCGCTGTTCGACGACCTGTGCGCCCGGCTGGCGGCCGAACAGGGGTGGGCGGTCTGCGCCCCCGAGCCGTTCCCCGGTCATGAGGACTTCACCCTCGACCAGCGGTTCGCCCAGATGCCGAAGGTGACCGACCACCACCGTCTGGGCGACATCCTCGCCAGCGCCGACGTGCTTGACGGCCATCCCGGGGTCGAGCGGATCGGCATTCTCGGATTCTGCATGGGTGCCATGTACACCTTGAAGGCGACCGCGACGGCCCGTTTCGACCGGGCCGTCGCGTTCTACGGCATGATCACCGTGCCCGAGCAGTGGAAGGGTGAGGGACACGGCGAGCCCCTGGCGGCGTTGTCGAAGCCATCGCCCACGAAGGTCCTGGCGATCGTCGGCGGCCGCGACGCCATGACCCCACCTGACGATGTCGCGGCCCTCCGGGCGCTCGGCGACCGGGTCGAGATCGCGTTCTATCCCGAGGCCGAACACGGTTTCGTCCATGATCCGTCCCGGCCCACGCACCGAGCCGATGACGCCGCAGACGCCTGGTCCAAGGCCAAAGCCTTCTTGTCGTAGGGTCCACCGCTGTCGCGACATGGCGATCACTGCGGCGATGGCAGAATGCCGGATCGAGGCGGGAAGTCGACGGCGACAGTGGCGTCGGCTATGGCACGGCGATCCGAACCGAGGGCGAAGCGGCGGCTGGTATCGACCGTCCCACCGGCGGCGGCAGGCGGCGAGGCCCTGAGATCCAACGGATCTGTTGGAAGCGCTCGACGCGTGCCACCAGTTGCGACCGGGCCACACCCGGATCGGTTGGCAGTTCTCCCGGCTTTGTCAGTTCTCCCGGATGTAGGACGGCAAAACTGCCATAGTCCGCCAAACTGCCAATCAATTCCCTCCGACGCCTTCTCCCCGCCCTGCTCGCGGCATTGGAGACCAAGGTGTGACACGGCGATGGTCGCCGGACCACCACTCCGTCGATGACACCAACAAACGCGGCAGTGGGCGCCGAACGACCGTGTCGTGAAACTCGTAGCGGCGTCAGCGGGCTCGGCGCGACAGTTGGGCTCGGTCGGCGATGCGGTAGTGGCGGTCGACCTGGTCCAGCCAGCCCAGGCGGATGAAGGCCGAAATCGCCTTGTTGACCCGCTCCCGTGACGCGCCGACGAGGCCGGCCAGCTCCTCCTGGGTAATCGGAAGCGCAAACGTATCGGCGTCGCCCGCCAGTTCGAGCAGCCGCTTGGCCGTCCGTCCGGTCACGTCCAGGAACACCGAGTCTGCCAGGGCGGCGTCGGTCGACCGGAGCCGGCGCGACAACGTGGCGACGACGGCCCAGAGCAAGGCCGGGCGTTCCTCGAGGACCGCTCTGACGGCGGGGTAGGGGATGTACAGCAGGTCCGAGCTTTCCAGCGCCCGGGCCTGCGCCGAACGGGGTTCACCGTCGAACAAGGGCATGTCGCCGAACAGGTCGCCCGACTCCATGAGCGCCAGTACCGACTCCCTCCCGTCGGGCGACCGGAGGGTGATCGCTACCCGCCCGGCCAGCACCCCGTACAGCGCCTCGGCCGGGTCGCCCTGATCGAAGAGAACCTCGTTGCGGCTCAGCTGCACGAGGTGCGCGTCGGCCACGATGCGCGTCAGCTCGTCGGTCTCGAGGAACCCGAACAACTCGGACTGGGCCAACAGCGCCGTGTTGTCCATGCAGGCGGCAGGCTACTTCTCCGTGAAATCCGTGTTTCGACCAGTCTCGCGGCTCCTGTCGCTGGAGGCCGCGTTGGGGTTGGCCCGCGCGGTGTTTTACCCGTACCCTGGGAGGCACCCCCGCTCGTACCGTTCCTGGGAGCTCTATGCCATTCGACGTCGGTGACAAGGTTGTCTACCCCCACCATGGGGCGGCCGTGGTGGAGCGCCGGGAGCTGAAGGAAGTCTTCGGGGAGACCCGGGAGTACCTGGTCCTCCGGCTCGCGTACGGCGACCTTACCTTGATGGTGCCGACCGACAACACCGACGAAGTCGGGTTGCGCGAGGTGATCAACGACGAAGAGGTCGAGGAGGTCTTTGCCGTCCTTCGCAAGAAGGAGGCCCGGATGCCGACCAACTGGTCCCGGCGTTACAAGAACCACGTCGAGAAGCTCAAGTCGGGCGACATCTACCAGGTCGCCGAAGTCGTCCGGAACCTGTCCATCCGGGACAAGGACAAGGGCCTGTCGGCGGGCGAGAAGCGCATGCTCAACCGGGCTCGCCAGATCCTGGTGTCCGAGCTGACCTTCGCCATCGGCGTGAGCGAAGCCGAGGCCGAAAAGAAGCTCAACGACGCCCTGCCCTAAGTCGCCCAACGGCGCCACGCCATGACGCGCGGCGCGCCTGGTGCGGGTGGTTCGGGTGGCGGTCGTCGCCGGGCCGCAGCCGCTCCCAAGGGGGCCACGGCGCGTTCCCAGCCAAGCTCGCGGGCGCGATCCGGCGACGGACGAGGCCAAGGTGGCCAGGCGCGACGCCAGCGCGAACTCACTCCCGGTGCCGCGCACGCGCCTCGCGCCACCGAGCGGCGGCATGGTCGTTCGGAGACCCCTGAACTCGGTGGCGAGCAGGTAGAGGGCCGGCACGCCGTCCGGGCGCTCCTGGCGGCCCGACGCCGCCCCGTTCGCGAGGTGTGGCTGGCCGACGGTCTCGACCCGGCGCCCATCCTCGATGACATCGCCGCTCTGGCGGCTACGGCATCGGTGCCTGTCCGGACGGTCAACAACGTCCGCCTGCGCCAGGTCGCCACCACGGAAGCTCCTCAAGGGGTGCTGGCGTTCGCCGCTCCCCTGCCCGAAGCTGACCTGGACGACTTGGCGATCGACCGTCCCGGAGGCCGGGCCCCATTTCTCGTCGTGGTCGACGGGCTGACCGACCCCCACAACTTGGGCGCCCTGCTGCGCACGGCCCAATGCGCCGGGGCGACGGGGGCCGTCCTGCCTCGTCACCGGTCGGCCCATGTCACCGCTACGGTGGCCAAGGCGGCAGCCGGCGCCATCGAGTACCTACCGATGGCGGTGGTGCCCGGCATCGCGTCGGCGCTGGCCCGTCTCGCGGGCGCCGGCGTCTGGACCGTCGGCCTCGATGCCGCCGCGCCCACGCCCTTGTGGAGCCTGGCGGTCGCGACCGAGCCGATCGCCCTCGTACTCGGGGCCGAAGGAGCTGGACTATCACGCCTGGCGAAGACCCGCTGTCAGCTCCTGGTCTCCATTCCGCAAGCGGGCCCGATCGCGTCGCTCAACGTGGCGGCGGCCGGCGCGCTGGCTTGTTTCGAGGTCAGCCGGGCCCGCCCCGAGGGCTGAAGTGGCTGTTGACACCCTGTCTGGTCCCGGCTAAAAGTAAGCAGTTCTTCGCGTCATATCGGGCCTGCACACCATACGCCATCGCCTTCTAGGGGTCTTTATGCCTTCTCGGACAGAGAGTTCCTTGCTTGCGGATCTCGCGGACGAGGACTTGGCGGCCCGATTCCAGCAAGGCGACCTGGA
>JAUTXM010000036.1 GCA_030838025.1 Acidimicrobiaceae bacterium | reverse complement strand
TGATGCTCGACCACCAGGGAGACCTCCTTGGTGGGAAATCCCATGGTTTGAAACCCCCACCGGATGGCCCCCCACGACACGTCACCGTGTCGCTCGATGAACGGTCCCGGTGTGGCCGCGAAGGAGGGGTCGAAGCGGCACGATTGCAGCGTGAACAGGTCGGTGAGTTCGTTGGCCGCCGCCTGGACGACCTGGTCGGCCGGTTCGCCGGCCGCCACCATTTCGGCCACCGCGTGGATGCGGCCCAGGTCGTAGCTGCTCTGGGCGGCCCGGCGGCGGTGGCGGCGATTGGTGGCGGCCAGCTGGCCGACGATGAGGCCCACAGCCAGCAGGAGCCCCGTTGTCTGG
This sequence comes from Acidimicrobiaceae bacterium, assembly GCA_030838025.1. Classification (GTDB taxonomy): domain Bacteria; phylum Actinomycetota; class Acidimicrobiia; order Acidimicrobiales; family Palsa-688; genus JALYXV01. The sequence continues at coordinate 8,039 of JAUTXM010000036.1, read as the reverse complement.
AGGTCCTGGGGCCGGGTGATGACCAGCGACCCGTAGGGGCGGGTGTGGAAGACGTCGAATCCGACGCTGGCCGACACCGCCGCGATCGCGGCGGTGGCCCGGGTGCCGGTGGCGGCCAGCAGGGTGACGATCGCGGCCAGGGCGAGGGCGATGGTCGGTGCGGGGGTGGTGTTCCGCAGCGGGACGAGCGCCAGGGCGGCGCCGACCGGCAAGACGGTCGCAGCGGCCAGCGCCACGGCGGTCCGGTAGCGCTCAGCGTTCGTGTCCAGCGTCATGGCTGCGGCGCGGCGTGCGAGTGCGGTGGCGGTGGCGGTGGTGGCGGCGTGAGTTCGACGCGGTCGCCGCGACCCGCCTCGGTCACTCGTCCTCGACGACCGACACCCGGCTCACGGTGCGGCCTTGAAGCTGAAGGTCATGGTGGTCCCTCCGCCGGCGGTGTCGTCGACGGTGAGCTCACCGCCGAGCGCGTCCACGAACCCTCGGGCCACGGCCAACCCGAGGCCGACGCCGGTGCCGGTGTGGTCATCGCCCACGCGTTGGAAGGGTTGGAAGACCTCCTCGCGCTGCCCGGAGCCGATCCCCGGACCCCGGTCGACGACACGAAGCTCGACCAGACCGCCGAACGCCGAGGCCTGGACCCGGACCGCCTTGTCGGCGGGCGACCAACAAATGGCATTCTCGACGACGTTCGCCACGGCCCGTTCCAGCAGCGCCGCGTCGGTGTGGATGCGCGGCAGGTTGTCCGGGACCTCCGTGACGACCCGCGTGGCGCGGTCGCCCAGGCCGGCCAGCGTCTGGGCGACGACCTCGTCGACCCCGACGTCGCGGGTGAGCAACTCGAAGGTCCCGCTCTGCAGGCGGCTCATGTCGAGCAGGTTGCCAATGAGGGTGTCGAGGCGGTCGGCCTCGCCGTCGATGGTGGCCAGCAGTTCGTGGATGGCTTCGGGTGCCAAGCGGATGTCGTCGGCCAGCAGGTTGGTGGCCGACGCCTTGATGGAGGCGAGGGGGGTGCGCAAGTCGTGGGAGACGGCGCGCAGCAGGGCAGTGCGCAGGTCGTTGGCCTGCGACAGGGCGGTGGCGGTGGCGGCGTCGGCCTGCAGAGCCCGGCTGCGCAGCGCCACCGCCAGTTGGGCGGTGAAGGCGCCGAGCACCCGGCGGTCCTCGCCGCTCAGGTTGCCGCCCGCGATGGCAACGACGGTGTCGGCGTCGACGGCGACGGTGTCGGTCGCGTGCTCGGGCTGGTCGGGGGCGTGGTCACCCGCGGCGGCCAGGGCGTGCCACGCTGCGGTTTCGTCGCGCCGGAGAACGCTCACCCCGCCGAACCCGAAGGTGGCCCGGAGCTGGCCGACAACTTCGAAGAGGGGGTCGTCGTCGCTGAGCAGGGCGCCGGCAAGACGCAGGAGTGTCGCGGCCTCGGCTCGACCCCGGGCGGCCTCGGTGCTGCGGCGGGCGGCGTAGCCGACCAGCCAGCTCACGAGCCCCGCGACGGCGAGGAACACGACGAGGGCCACGACGTTTTCGGTGTCGCCGATCGTCAGGGTGTGAATCGGGGGGATGAAGAACCAGTTGGCCAGCAGGTCGGCCGCGATGGCGGCGCCCACGGCGGGCCAGGTCCCGCCGGCGGCCGACACGCCGACCACCAACGCCAGATAGAGCAAGAGATCGCCCGACAGGGTGACCTGGCTTCGCAGATGGGCCAGCGCGAGGGTCAGAACCGGCAGGCCCACCACCGCGATGGACCATCCCAGGATCTGTCGGTCGGCCGGCAAGTTCAGTACCGATCGCCGGCGATTCTTCGGCAGAACGGATTGTTCGCCTTGCGAGGATCGGGTGGAGATGACGTGGACGTCGATGTCGCCGCTCTGGCGCATCACCCGGCTCACGACCGAACCGCGCGCCAGATGAGCCCAGCGGGAGCGCTGGCTGTGGCCGAGGACGAGTTGGGTGGCCCGTTCGGCTCGGGCGAAGCTGAGAAGCCCGGCGGTGGGATCGGCGGCGACCGTGTCGTGAAAGCGGCCCCCGAGTTCGTCGAGCAGCGCTCGGTGCTCGGCCAGCAGCGACGACGGTGGCCCCGCCAGGCCGTCGTGGGCGCGGACGTGGACGCCGAGGAGCTCGCCTTTGGCCCGCTGGGCCATGCGGGAGGCCCGGCGGATCAACGCGTCACCGCCGGGGGCGCCGGACATGGCGACGACGACGCGCTCTCGGGTTTCCCAGGGGCGGGTGATGCCATGGTCCGCCATGTACTGCTGGAGCGAGTCCTCGACTCGGTCGGCCACCCACAGCAGGGCCAGTTCCCGGAGTGCGGCCAGGTTGCCGGGCCGGAAGTAGTTGGACAGGGCGGCGTCGATCTTTTCCGGGTTGTAGATGTTCCCATGGGCCATGCGCCGTCGCAGCGCTTCGGGCGACATGTCCACCAGCTCGATCTGGTCGGCGGCCCGCACCACCGAGTCGGGGATCGTCTCGCGCTGGACGATGCCGGTGATGCGTTCGACGACGTCGTTGACCGATTCGAGGTGCTGGATGTTCACCGTGGAGATGACGTCGATCCCGGCCGCCAGGATGTCCTCGACGTCCTGCCAGCGCTTCTCGTGCCGGGAACCGGGAACATTGGTGTGGGCCAGCTCGTCGATCAGCGCCAAATCGGGGCGGCGGGCGACGACCGCGTCCACGTCCATCTCGGAAAACTGGGTGTCCCGGTAGGTCATCTCGACCCGGGGGACGACCTCCAAGTCGCCGACCTGCGCCTCGGTCAGGGCCCGGCCGTGGGTTTCCACCAGGCCCACGATCACGTCGGTGCCGCGACCGTGGCGGCGGCGCCCCTCACAGAGCATGGCGTAGGTCTTGCCCACACCCGGGGCGGCGCCCAGGTACACCCGAAGCGTCCCCCTAGGCATCGCCGAGACGATCGAGGGCGATGTTGAGATCGACGACGTTGACGGTGTCTTCCCCAAGGACACCCCATGCCCGGTGGTCGATGCGGCGGTGGATCAGGTCGACCACCTGGGCCGGGGGCAGGTGTCGGGCCTGGGCCACTCGACCAGCCTGGTCGAGCGCATTGGCCACCGAGATGTCGGGATCGAGTCCCGACCCTGACGCAGTCACGGCATCGACGGGCACGGGCGAGCCGGCGGCAAGGCCGTTGAGTTGCCGGTAGGCGATCGACCGTTCGGGCACGGTATTCGGGTTGCAGGCATACGTGCCGTCGGGGTTCTTCTGGTAGCCACCATCGGCCCCAACCGGGACGCAATAGGGGTCCGACGGGGTGCGATACGGGTTGTTCTGCGGATCGTCGAGGTTGTTGCCGATCAAGTTGGGGTTCGACGGCCCCAGGTTGGATCCGGCGCTGGCGCCCGCGTCGTAGCCCTTGCCGGCCGCCGACGGCCGAGGTTGGAAAAATTGGGGCAGTGCGTTGCCGGCGTTGTCCGTAAAGCTCTGGCCGATCAACGACGAGCCGACCGTCTTGCCATGCACCTTCACCAGCGAACCGTTGGCCTGGTGGTTGAACGCCAACTGCCCCACCCCCCACACCGCCAGGGGAAACACACCACAGAGCAACACGAGCAGGCAGGCAGTCACGAGCAGTCCCGTGACCAGTTGGCGGCGCAGCATCACTTCACCCCCAATCCGGCGATGACCACGTCGATGAGCTTGATGCCGACGAACGGAGCGACGATGCCGCCCGCGCCATAGATCAACAGATTGCGGCGAAGGACCGCGGCGGCACCCATCGGTCGGAACTTCACACCCCGCAACGCGATGGGGATGAGCAGGACGATGATGATGGCGTTGAAGATGACCGCACTCAGGATCGCGGAGTGCGGATTGTCGAGTTTCATGATGTTGAGGGTCTTCAACGGCGGGAACACGTTCTGGAACATCGCCGGGATGATGGCGAAGTACTTGGCGACGTCGTTGGCGATCGAGAAGGTGGTGAGCGAACCGCGGGTAATCAGCAGCTGTTTGCCGATCTCGACGATCTCCAGCAGCTTGGTCGGATTGGAGTCGAGGTCGACCATGTTGCCGGCCTCCTTGGCCGCCTGGGTGCCGGTGTTCATGGCCACGCCGACATCGGCCTGGGCCAGTGCCGGGGCGTCGTTGGTGCCGTCGCCGGTCATGGCCACCAGGTTCCCGCCCGCTTGCTCGGCCCGGATTCGGGCCATCTTGTCCTCTGGGGTGGCTTCGGCGAGAAAGTCGTCCACGCCGGCCTCGTCGGCGATGGCTTTGGCGGTCAGGGGGTTGTCCCCGGTGATCATGACGGTGCGAATGCCCATGAGCCGCATCTCGGCGAAGCGCTCGACCATGCCCGGCTTGATGGTGTCCTTCAAGTGGATCACGCCCAGAATGCCGTTTCCTTCGGCCACGACCAACGGGGTGCCCCCCGACATGGCGATGCGCTCGACGATCGGACCCAGGTCCTCGGGCAGCGGGCCCCCCTTTTCCCCGACCCAACGGCGCACCGAGTCGGCCGCTCCCTTGCGGATGGACCGTCCCTCCCACTCGATGCCCGACATGCGGGTCTGGGCGGTGAAGGGGATCAGTTCGGCGCCGGGGAGTTCCCGGCTCTCCAACCCGTAGCGGTCCTTGGCGAGGGCCACGATGGAACGGCCCTCGGGGGTCTCGTCGGCCAGTGAGGACAGCAGCACCACCTCGGCCAGGGTCGCTTCCGAGCAGCCGCCCACCGGCAGGAACTCCGACGCCATGCGGTTGCCGAAGGTGATGGTGCCCGTCTTGTCGAGCAGCAGCGTCGAGACGTCGCCGGCCGCCTCCACCGCCCGGCCCGACATCGCCAGCACGTTGCGCTGCACCAACCGGTCCATGCCGGCGATCCCGATGGCCGACAGGAGGGCGCCGATCGTCGTCGGGATGAGGCACACGAGCAGGGCGACCAGGACGGTGATGCTCTGGGCGGCGTCGGAGTAGTGGGCGAAGGGTTGCAGCGTGACCACCGCCACCAAGAAGATGATGGTCAGTCCCGCCAGCAGGATGTTGAGGGCGATCTCGTTGGGCGTCTTCTGGCGGCTGGCGCCCTCGACCAGGGCGATCATGCGGTCGATGAAGCTCTCACCGGGGCGGGTCGAGATCTTCACGACGATCAGGTCCGACAGCACCCGGGTACCGCCGGTCACCGCGGAGCGATCTCCGCCCGACTCCCGAATGACGGGGGCCGACTCCCCGGTGATGGCTGACTCGTCGACCGAGGCGATGCCTTCGACGACGTCGCCGTCACCGGGTATCAGCTCGCCCGGGCCGACGACGCACAAGTCGCCGATCGTCAACTCGGTGGACGCCACATCGGTCGTCGTGCCGTCGGCATGACGGACGTGGGCGACGGTCTGCGAGCGGGTCTTTCGCAGCGTGTCGGCCTGTGCCTTCCCACGCCCTTCGGCCACCGCCTCGGCGAAGTTGGCAAACAAGACCGTGAACCACAACCAGGCAGCCACCAGCGCGACGAACACGCTGTCAGAGGTGGTGGCCTTACCCAGGTCACGAGCGAAGAGGACCGTCGTCCAGACGCTGCCCACGAGGACCACGAACATGACCGGATTGCGGATCTGGTGGCGGGGGTTGAGTTTCACCATCGCGTCGCGTGCCGCCCGGCGTACGATGCTCGGCTCGAAGAGCGACACCCCGGGCTTGGTGCGCACTTTGGGCGGGCGCGGCCGGGGCTCTGGCAGCGGGGAAATGATGGTCGACGTTTCAGGGATGACAGACATATCGCTGGTCCTTTACAAGCCGAAGTGGCCGGCGAGGTGCTCGACCGCCGGTCCCAGGGCGACGACCGGGAAATAGGTGAGCCCGACGACGATGATGACCACGCCGAACAGCAGGCCGCCGAACAGGGGCGTGGCCGTCGGGAAGGTGCCCGCGGTCGCGGGCACCACCTTCTTGCGGCCGAGCGAGCCGCCGATGGCCAGCACCGCGATCATGGGGAGGAAGCGCCCGGCCAGCATCACGATCCCGAGGGTGGTGTCGTACCACGCCGTGTTGGCGGTGAGGCCGCCGAAGGCAGAGCCGTTGTTGTTGAATGCCTCGGTGTAGGCGTACACGATCTCGCTCAGGCCGTGGGGACCGGTATTGAGGCGGGAGTTCAACGCGCTGTGCACGAGCATCGCCGCCCCGGCGAAGCCCAAGATGAGGATCGCCGGGAGCAGTAAATAGAGGACGACGAGTTTCATTTCTGGCCCCTGGATCTTCTTGCCCAGGAACTCGGGTGTGCGGCCCACCATCAGCCCCGCGATAAAGACCGCCAGCAGAGCGAAGATCAGCATGCCGAACAGGCCCGACCCGGTTCCTCCGGGGCTGATCTCGCCGTACATCATGTTGACCAGGGCGGTGCCCCCGCCGATCGGCGTCAGGCTGTCGTGCTGGCAGTTGACCGCGCCGTCGGAGGTGCTAGTCGTCGAGGCCGCGAAATATCCGCAGCCGACCGGGCCGAAACGGGTCTCCTTGCCCTCCATGTTTCCCCCCGCCTGCAACGACGTGGTCCGCTGATCCGCGCCACCAATGGTCAATAGCGGGCTCCCCCGGGCTTCGAGCGGTGCGATGACGAGAAGCATTCCGAGCCACAGCGCGAACATGGTGGCGAACACAACCCACCCCTGCTTCTGGTTGCGGGCCATTTTCCCGAAGGTGTAGGTGAAGGCGAACGGGATGGCCAACATCAGCCAGATCTCGACCAGGTTGCTCACCCCGTTGGGGTTCTCGAAGGGGTGCGCCGAGTTGGTGCCGAAGAACCCGCCGCCGTTTTGGCCCCCCTCCTTGATGGCTTCCTGGCTGGCCAAGGGCCCGCCCGGAATGGTCTGGGTCTGGCCGGCGACGGTGGTGACCGGCCGGGCGCCGTGGAAATTGTCGATCACGCCCTGGCTCATCAACACGATGGCGGCCACGAACGCCAGCGGCAGCAGAATTCGCACACAGGTCCGGATGAGGTCGACCCAGAAGTTGCCGAGGGTGCCGGCCGTGCGCCGGATCAGCCCCCGGATGAAGGCCACCGCCACCGCCGCCCCGGCGGCCGCGGACACGAAGTTGTGGAACGCCAGGCCGGTCATCTGGCTGAGCTGGCTCATCACGCCGTCGCCGTAGGCCTGCCAGTTGGTGTTGGTCAAGAAACTGACGGCGGTATTGAATGACAGCTTCGGTTCGATCCCTTTGTAGCGGTCAGGGTTGAGGAGCAAATGCCCCTGCAGTCGCAGTTGGGCGTACAGGATCAGGACCGACACCAGGCTGAAGGCCAGCAGCGACAACGCGTAGGTGCTCCACCGCTGCTCGCTCTCTGGGTCGATCCGGCAGATCCGGTAGATCGGTCGCTCGATGGCCGAGAACACCCGGTCGCCTCGAGGCCGGCCCAATGTGGGGTCGTACACCTTGGCCATGTAGGCGCCCAGCAGCGGGGTGGTCACCGCGAGGGCCGCGATCAGGATCGCCAACTCAACCCATCCCGCGGTCGTCATTACAACTTCTCTGGTGCCAGCAATGCGAAGAGCAAATAGCCGAGCAGCAGCACCGCGATGATCAGGCCGACGACGTCATCGCCGGTCATGCGGCCACCTCCTTGTGCTCGTTGTGCCCGTGGTGCTCGGCGTGCTCGTTGTGCTCGTTGTGCTCGGCCTCGATCGTCGCGGGTGTCGAGGCGGTCGGTGTTTCCTCGTCAGTGCCCACGATCCGATCGCAGCCCCGGACGAACAGACCGGCCAGCAGAAAGAACCCCACCAACATAGCCACAAACAACAGATCCGTCATAGGTCTGTCGTACCGTTGCCGCCACCGGCTGTCCATCGACATTTACGCGCCCTATATGCGGGACGCCAAACATTTACGCTCCCTTAACGCGGTCGCTGGTCAATTCATAGGCCCACCTCGACCGGCCATCCCCTCCGTCGCCGCAGAACGTACAGCACCGAGGTGAACGGAACGGACCACCTGGTCGCCTCTGAAAGGCTTGACACCAGTCCGACGCAGCCGGACGACGTAGGTCGTTCCGTCTGGCTCTGCCACCTCCGGATGGCCCGCATCTTGGAGTAGCTGATCTCCCCCGGCGC
>JAUTXM010000448.1 GCA_030838025.1 Acidimicrobiaceae bacterium | reverse complement strand
GCCAAGGTCGAGTCCGCCAAGCAGATCCTCGGCACCCGGACGCTGACCGACACCGTAGATGCGGCCCTAGACGAGGTGATCAAGCTGCAGCAGCGTCAACGCCTCGTAGAGCTCCTGTTCACGCCTGGGCGACTTGAGCTCGACAATCCGGACGTGATGGCCGGCGCCTGGCGCTGACTGCCCGTGGCGACGTATCTGGCTGACAAGAGCGCGCTCACGCGTAGCGATACGCGGCCGGAGGTCCGGGAGCTGATTGAGCCGCTGCTCCTGGCCGGGCGCATCGCCACCTGCGGGATCGTCGACCTCGAGCTCCTTTTCAGCGCGCCGAGTCCGGCGACCTACCGAGAGCTGGCCGAGGTGCTGCACGCCATGCCACGTCTGCCGGTCACCGACGCCGCCGTTGATCGCGCGCTGGAGGTGCAAATGCTGCTTGCCAATCAATCCCAACATCGCTCAGTGCCGCTGCCGGATCTTCTGGTGGCCGCCTGCGCTGAAGCTGCCGGACTCACGGTGTTGCACTATGACGCCGACTACGAGCGCATCGCGAAGCTGACCGGCCAAACCGTGCAATGGGTTGTTCCCCGCGGCAGCGTGGCATAGCGACGCGACCGATTATCTTTCTGGGCGCGGGCCGTCACCAGCCTCGACGCTCACGAACACAGCCAGAACGACGGGAATGAGCAGCCCGCTGCTTGACCAACTACGACGGTCGGCTGGATTCTAGGCGCGCCGGCCTCGGAGTCGCTCCCGGTAAGCGACCGGTTGTCCCTGTCGATCCATGGCACCTCTGCGACGACGCGATGGCTCCAGATCGTCTCCATCTGGAAGGTCTCCGGCGTCGAGCGTCGGATGACCAAGCCGTACCGAACGACGGCACCATGTGCTACACGACGAAGATCTCGAGAAGGTCTTCTAGCGCCCGAAAGTCATCACCGTTGCGGGTATACAGGTGCCGTCGGGACGACTGGCAGTTTCCCTGCGCTCCAAAATTTTACTCTAGAACGAAGCGAAAATGGCAATGGAAACGCAGAGTTCTGTCAGCGATACGCTGACGATTGACCGCCCTCAGTTCGTCCAAGGCGAAAGCCTCGTGGCGTTGGGATCAAGTCAGATTCTTCCTATCTCGACAGGCACTGGTAGCTGGTTCGACAACTGACGAAGGTCCTCTGAATCAGAGGTCAACACCGTCGACATGTGTTTGGCGGCGATCAGGACGACATGCGCGTCGACAACGTCGGACATTCCAGCCCGAGCCAAAAGGGATCCGACCTCATGGGCATGCGCTGGTGCGAACGCCTCGATATCGCATCCGCGGAGGAGACGCCGGAGCTGAACCTGACGATGCGACCGGCTTACCTGGGCCACTACCGGCGCCGTGGTGATCGGAACGAAACCCAACTCGAGCCGGACGCGATGATCGGCCCAGATCTGGCGGTCGTTGCGCTCGGCGCCGATAAACACACCTGCGTCGTAGACGACAGTCATGCCGAACGAGGATGACCGACCGCGATCAACTCGTCGGCGACGCGGCGACGGGCGGCTTCGAGCTCAGCCGTCGTGAGCTCGCCGTGCTCATGCTCCCACTCGACGACGGCGCGAAGCCCGTCCCGGACCAAAAGCGCCCGACGAGCAGCGGCGGTCATCCACGCGGAAACACTGACACCTTCGTCCGCAGCCGCTGCAAGGACACCCTCGTGGACCTCGGGGTCCACGGTGATGGCGAGCTTTGGTGAAGGCTTTCCACGAGGCATACAGCGACGATATTACCCTAGTAGGAGACTTGGGATTACGGCCTCGTCGCCCTCGCCCCTGCCGCCAATGAGAGCAACGCATCGACACGGGCTGCAGAGTCCGTCTGCCAAGACCTGAAGCGTCATCGGAGTGAGCCGACTGTCAGCGGCCCTGCCATTTGGCGGGGCGTTTTTCGATGAACGCTCGGGGCCCTTCGATGAAGTCGTCGGTCTTGCCCACTTTGGCGAAGGCTTCGGCCGTGAGCTTCCACAAGGTGGCGTCGTCCTCGCTCATGGCCTTAGCGGCGACGCTCCGGCTGGCCCACACCGCGTGGGGCGCGTTGGCCACGATCCGTGCCGCCAGCGAGCGGGCGCCCGCCAGCGCCTCGCCCGAGTCGACCAGAACGTTGACCAAGCCCAACTCGTAGGCCAGTTCGGCCGCGATGGGGTCGCCTGTCAGGATCAGCTCCATGGCCACCTTGGGGCCGACCGTGCGAGGCAGGCGAAACAGGCCACCACCGGCCGCGACCAGGGAACGCTTCACCTCGGGCAGGCCGAAGACGGCCCGGCGCGAGGCCACGACCAAATCGCACGCCAGAACCATCTCGAAGCCACCGGCGAGGGCCGGCCCGTCCACCGCGGCGATGAGCGGCTTGGACCGGTCCCGATTGACCAAACCCGCGAAACCACCTCGCTCGGTGCGCAAGCCGGCCGCATGGCCCGAGGCAATGGCCTTCAGGTCGGCCCCGGCGCAGAACACTGGCCCCTCACCGGCCAGGATGCCTGCCCAGCACTCCGGGTCGGCCTCCATGCGGTCGATGGCGTTCTCGATTCCCGTCGCCACCGCCCCGTCGACGGCGTTGCGAGCCTCCGGTCGTCCGATCGTGATGACCGCCACACGGTTGGCCACCAGGTAGTCGACCATCAACAAAGACAGTAGCGGCCGACCTTCGGCCCTCCGGGGACCCGGCGAGGTCAGGTGGGAGTGTGAGCCTCGGCCTCGGCATCCGGTGGGCGCCTCCGTCCCAACCTTCGGACCCGGCTCAGCAGGCTGGGCGCATCCGAAACGAACGGCTTGCGCCCGAATCGGAACTCCATGTAGAGCTGCTTCAACGCCCCGACGAGGGGCGTGGCGACCAGCGCGCCGGGCACGCCCGCGGCCGCACCGCCGATCAGCGCGGCCAGCATCGTCGTCGGTGGTGTCACGTCGACCGCCGGTCCGATGATGGCGGGACTGATGACGTGGTTCTCGAGGTTCATGTAGACGACGTACAGCCCGACCACCGCCACGAAGACAAATGGCCCCCTCGTGAGCGCCAGTAGGCCGAGCAGGGCCCCACCGAGCAATCCGCCGACCTGCGGTATGAGGTCGGTGAACATGGCCCAGATGGCGGCCAGCGGCGCCAGCGGTACGCCGAAGGCCAGGCACAGCGTGAGCACGACCGCCCCCATCAGGGCGGCGACCGCCAGCGAGCCACCGAAATAGTGGGCGATGGCGACATAGAACACTCGTCCGATCTCGTCGGCCCGGGCCAGCCATTTCACAGGCAGGAGCCGGCGTACCAGGAGAATCAGGTATTCGCCGTCGAGCAACACGGCCAAGGCGATGGTGACCACCAGCAGGGCCGACAGCACGCCACCGATGAGCCGCTCCACCGTCGAGGTGATGCTGGCGTCGCTTATCTGCGAGGGAAGTTCGTGCACCGCCTGGTCGACCTTGCCCGCGGCGTCATGATCTTGCAACCACGGCCCGATGGCGGGCAGGTCGTAGAACTGGCGCACCGTCTTGGGGAGATCCGACGACAGCTTGCGGGCCTGAGTGGCCGCCTTCGGCCCCATCACCACCACGAGGAGGGCGACGAGGGCGAAGACGCCACCCATGACGAGCAGAACGGCGCGCGGGCGCGGCCAGCCCCATCTCCGGCGGATGGAGGCCACGACTGGGTCCAACGCCAACGCCAGGATCACGCCCACGGCGATCGTCGTGATCGCCGAGCTGGCGGCCCGGAATACCGCGAACACCGCCGCGCTCAGGAGCAGGCCACCCACGATGTAGGCAAAGGTCTGCGGTTCGAGCACCAGCGCCCTTGGACTCCCAGGGTCGGGCACGGCCATCGGGTTACTGTAGACCGGTGTCCGGAGGCGACCCCGCCCAACCAGCTCCGGCCGGCACGTGGCGCGTCAAGCCCACCCTCGGTTCGACGCTGCTCGTCATCGCCGCCATAGGAACGGCGATCATCATCGGCGACGTGTTCGTGGCAGCCCGGCGCACCATCGGGTGGGCGTTCGCGACGCTCATCGTGGCGTGGCTGTTGTCGGCGATCATCGACGGCCTCGACCGGGGGATGCGCCGGGGAATCGCATTGCTGATCACGGTTCTCGCCGTGGTGCTCATTTCCGTCGGAACCTGGCTCGGCGTCATGGCCAGCCTGCGGGCCGAGGTGAGCCACGTCCGGACATCGCTGCCATCGGCGGCGGTGCACCTAGAGCACCGCTACGAAGTGGCGGCGCAGTTCCGGCTGGCCGAACGAGTGAATTCGTTCGTGGCAGAAATCGACAAGCGGTTCAGTGCGAGTGCGGCGGTGTCGAAAGTGGCCGGCACCGCGCCCGTGTATTTCGTCAACGGCGTCCTGCTGCTGTTCTTCCTCGGCTACGGGCCCCGTTTTCTGACCGGCGCATTGGACCAGATAACCGACCCTGATCGAAAGGCTCAAGTGGCACGTGCCTTTTCGCGCGCCTCGACGCGGGCTCGCAACTACGTCCTTGTCACCTTGGCCCAGGTGATCGCCGTCACCGCGGTTGGCACCCTGGTCTTCTATCTGCTCGACCTGCCCGCCCCATTCGTCCTCGGACTGGTACTTGGGTCCTTCAGCGCCGTCCCGCTGCTTGGGGTCATCCTCGGAGGCATTCCGGCCCTGCTGCTGGCCGCGGCCAACCCCGACGCGATGGTCATCGCCAGCGTGGCCGGCCTGATAATCGGGTTACAGCTGATCGAAATTCTGGTGATCCGCCACCGAGTCGATCCTCGTACCGTCCGCGTCGGGCCCGCCCTGGTGCTGATCGTCGCCCTCATCGGGTTCCAGCTCTACGGGGCAGGCGGCGCGGTCTATGCGACGATCGCCCTCATCTTTCTGTTGGCACTCGTGGAGTCATGGCCCCCGGCCGCCCGCCGGGCCCGGTCCGAGTCGTAACGGAACGAAATTCGCGCTAGCGGCTGGCCCGTAGGTGGGGAGGAAGCCGGAGGCTGCCTGGTCGTGGGGTTTCGGCAGGTTGAAGGTAGAGCGGCCGTGAAGACTGATCGTTTCGTGATGGAAAGCGCTGATCCGCCCGATGTCTGCCGGGCGAGGTGCCGGCCGTTGTCGGTGAGCACGGTGGCGGCCCGGTAGCGCCGGTCTGGCAGATCGGCGACGTGGGGACATGCCCCGTCAATCTGCACCTGGGGGCCGGGCGATCGGTGGATGGCGCATTGGGGTGCCCGAACTGATTGGGTCAAGTCTTGGAGTCAGGGATCGACGGCTACCATCGCTGGGCCTGGGGCCAGTTTGACATCGGTGGAAGAGGGAGACCGCAATGGCCGTGAGGCGTCTGGGGTGGATCTGCGCGGCCGCCGGCATCGTGGTGGTGGGCGGCTGCAGCGGCGGAACCAGCAAGCCAATATGCGCCGCGGACGCGGGAGCGCGTGCCTGCCTGATCCCAACCTCGAAGACGCACTCCTATGGGCTCACTGCGACCGGCTTCCAACCGAACTCCGACTTGCTTTTGACTCTCCCTCATTCGGTCGACGCTGGCACGTCGGTTCCCCTGCGTTTCCACGTCGGTGGCGACGGCAACTTCGCAGACGAAGGCGGAGGGCTCGGGCTGGGGGGCTCTGGCGCGCTGACGATCACCCTTTCAGGGACGGCGGGCTCAGATACCGCCGTCAACCTTTCAATCGTGGTGCGTCATTGAGCGGCCGTGTCTGACCTAGCGGGTCCCGAACTCGCGGGTTAGCGCGTCGAGTTCGCCTTGAAGTCTCTCGATGAGAACGCCAGAGTCTGGGAACGCGTCGACGTCGACCGTGACAGTCACAATAGGGGTCCGGCGTACGACAGGACGGCGAACGCGACCGATACGTTCCCGGAGACCGAGGTGAGGGGGATCACCTCCGAGACAATCGAGCCGAGGAAGGAAACAGTCTTGTCGGGGTCGCGAAGGTTGGAGACAAAGGTTGTGACCAGATGCTGGTGTTCGTTCAGCCAGCGGAGGATACCGAGCAGCGCCAGCAGTCGGAACACCGGAGCGATCAATGCGACTGAATCTCCCCTGACCTCGGTCTTGTGTTGGCTGGTGACCCCAGAAATCCGGATGAGCCGATCGAAAGGCCTTCCCGACGTCGGCACCGTGACGGCCATGACGCCAACTTGATTCCCAAGTTGGGCGATGTTGGCCTCGTTCCCGCGGGATGCCGCGAATCCGATCGGCCAGCGCGTCGCGGACCTGAGGCGCCGCCAGACGCGTGCCAGACCCGAATACCCCGCGAGAGCCAAGGGCATCGCGGGTCCTTCCCCGATCAGCATCCAAGTCTGGAGCCTCGAGGCGAGCGTCCCACAGCTCGCGCGGCGCCCGAGCGGAGTTATCTCCGAGCTGTGATTGTCGAGAGGTCGTAGTACCGATGTGCGATAGCAGCCGCTATCCGAGTGCCAGGCAATGGGCGCGACTTCGCAATCGTGCGGGGACGACGAGTGACTAGTCCGTTGGGTCGGCGGGTCCTACGACCAATGTGCACTACCGCATTGACCAGATTTCCCGCACGCTCGGTGTCACGACGACAACGAGCTGAAGGAGCATTCATGAGGATGAGACGGGTCATTGTGGCGGCGGTGGGCTTGATGGGAGTGCTCGCCCTCACCGGGGGTTCAGCCTTCGCGTCTGGTGGCCCCAGCGGTGGCGGTGGTGGCGGCGGAGGCGGTGGTGGCGGCGGAGGCGCCCCAGCGACGACGGTTGCACCGCCGAGCTCTTGTGCACCCATCACCAGCTTCAGCAATTCGAGCGGCTACTACTCCGTGTGGGCGGCTATCTGGACGCCGTTCAGCGTGTCGAACTCGTGCGGGTACGCGGTCAACTGGCAGATGACCTACACCAACGGCAACACCGGGGCGGTCGATTTCGTTCGTAGCGGTTCGACGACATACATGTCGAGCGGCACGATCGACGAGGATTGGGCCGCGTTCTCGACCCCATACACGGTCGCTCTGACCGTCACCGATCCCGGCGGCAGCGTGCTGGATACCAGAAGTGCCATTGTCATGACAAAGCAGCCCAAGACCGGCGCCTGACATGAGCTGCGCCGCGAACCCCCGCATCTCGCGGCGTCAACGTCAAATCGGCCGACCACGCCACCGGCGCGGTCGGCCGACGCAGGCCGCCGTGAGGGGGCTCGAAGCTCCGACCTTGATCGACTACCCAGTGGCCACAAAAGCCGCCTCGACTACCGCCCTGACGCCCGCCGTGCGAACCCCCGGCTGCGCCACCGTAGGCAGCCACAGCCGACGCGGAGGACTGATCGGCGCCGAGAACGCCCTGTCGGCGTTCTACGCCGTGGTCAGCTGCGGGCCCACGGATGAGATTGACATCACTTTCACAGGACTGGCACCTCGGGCCACGTTCGTGATCAATACCGATCCGTCGATGCTCGCGTCCGCAGTCACGCTCAACGGCGTCCACGATTTCAACCCAGGGCCGGTCGATAACTACACGCTCGACTTGACCGTGGTCGAACACTCAACAGGGCAGGTGCCGCCCACGACGACCGAGAAGGACACGACCGAGGTCAGCGCACCTCAGGCGGGCTGACGGCCGTCGCTCAGGGGGGCGGTTGAGGGGCTGCGGCGGATCGGGCCCGGCGGGGGTGGCATCGAGATGCCCAACATGGGTGCCAGCGCAGGAATCCGCCCCGACTGCTGCCGGGCCGCCTGAAGGAGCGCCTCGGTGGCGTCGGACGGCAGGCCCTCGGGTTTCACCTGGCGCCGGACCGGGGAGGCCGCGACCGCTTCGAGCATGGCGGCCCACCGCTCGCTCGGGGTGTCCGTGCTCATCGCCTTGCTGGCCGCCTCGGTCAACGACGTGGCCAGGTCGGCCGGGAGCCGGGTGGTGGCGTCGGGGGGCCGGGCGGACAGCCGTAACGCCCGCACGACGCGGGTCTCGGCCAAATTGGACTGGATCTCGTCAATCCAGCCGGTCCTGAGCGCCTCGACTCGGCGTTCCAGGGTCTCGCGGAGGCCGGCCGCCAGATTGCGCGCCTCGTCGTCGCGGGCCGAACTGGCCCCGTCGAGGATGGAACGAAGGTCGCGCAGCGGGAGCTCGTCGGCCAGCTTGGCCGCCGCCTCGGCCCGGTCACGCCACTCGGCCGCCTTGACTTTGGGGAGCAGTTGCTCGGCGATGCCGAGCAGGGCGTCGGCGTTGGGCGCCGGGCGACCCTCCGCGGCTGCCTTTTCGCCTTCCAGGTGGATCGCGGCCCGAACCGAGGGAATCCCGCCCCGGACAACCTGCTCGGCGATGGGCCGATGTTCGGGGGGCAGGGATTCGAGCAGGGCGTTGCGGTGGGTGTTGCCAGGGTTGAGCCGGCGAGGCTTCGACCGTTGCGGCCCACCGGGCGAGGTGCCGGCTCCGGCCGCCGCCGCGCCCGGGAAGCCTCCACCGCGGGCGCCGCCTCCACCGCTCGGACCGCCGCCGGAGCGGGGACCGGCGCCGGAGCGGGGGCCAGCACCCGAGCCACCAGCGCCGGAGCCACCAGGACCGGAGCCGCCGGTGCCGGAAGTGCCGGT
>JAUTXM010000432.1 GCA_030838025.1 Acidimicrobiaceae bacterium | reverse complement strand
GATGTCGCCGGACCTGAGTTCGTGGGAGCATCTGCGGGACTCGGGGTGCCCTCAGCTCGGGGCTGCTGGGCGTCGCTTTGGCGGCGCGACGCCGCAAGGCGTGCCTCGCGTTCTTGCGCCTGCACGGCGGCCTGGCGCCGGGCTTCGCGTTGCTGCTCCGAACGGCGTGCTTCTTCCTGTGCGTCCTGCACGGACGGTCCCGCGGCCGCGGCACTGGTCCGGGCGGCTCGGCGGGAGGCGATGAACCTGCCTTCCTCGACGGCGTCGGCGATGACCCGGCACATCAGGGTTCCGGCGCGGATGGCATCGTCGTTGCCCGGGATCACATACTGGATGAGATCCGGGTCACAATTGGTGTCCACCACGGCGACGATCGGTATTCCCAGCTTGTTGGCCTCGGTGACCGCGATGTGTTCTTTCTTGGTGTCGATGATGAACACGGCATCAGGCAGTCGGGTCATATGCCGTATTCCGCCCAAGTTGCGCGCCAGCTTTTCCAGTTCCCTGGACAGGATGAGCGCTTCCTTCTTGGGCATAGCCTCGAAGTCGCCCGCCACCTTCATCCGCTCATACTCCTGCATCTTCTTCACCCGGCCGGAGATGGTGGAGAAGTTGGTGAGCATGCCGCCGAGCCAACGCTCGTTGATGTAAGGCATCCCACTCTGATCGGCGTATCGAGCGATCGGGTCCTGCGTCTGCTTCTTGGTCCCGACCGAAAGCACGGTGCCGCCCGCGGCCACCAGATCACGGACGAACGAGTACGCCAGATCGATCTGCTCGAGCGTCTGGTTGAGATCAATAATGTAGATGCCGTTACGCTCGCCGAAGATGAATCGCTTCATCTTTGGGTTCCAGCGCCTGGTCTGGTGGCCGAAGTGAACTCCGGCCTCCAGCAGCTGTTTCATGGTGACGACGGCCACGGCTGCTCCTTCCCATCGGTTGGTCCAGACTCGTGCGCTACGCCCCGAACTGCGGGCGACCGTGGGTGCGCAAGAGAAGTGATGACAGCCCAGCGGACGCGCCGAACCAAGACCAGCCTACCGCAGGAGGATCACCGCCGCAGCGGACTCCACCGCGATGTCCCTGGCACCTACGCCGAGTCGCGCAACGGGGTGTTGAGGCGAGATCGCAGCTGGAGCACGGCCTTGGTGTGGATCTGGCAGACCCGGCTTTCGGTAACCCCGAGGACCTCACCGATCTGGGCCAGGGTGAGGCTCTCGTAGTAGTACAACGTCAGGACGATCTTCTCCCGGTCGCCGAGGCGGTTGATCGCCCCCGCGAGCAGTTGCTTCATCTCCTCGACCTCGAACGCCGCCACCGGACCCTCGCCCCGATCAGGAATCGTGTCGACCAGCGTCGTGGTCTCGCCACGTTCGCCGCTTCCGCTCGAAAGGACCTCGTCTAGAGCAACGAGGCCGACGAAGGAGATCTGGTTGAAGATCGCCTGCAGCTCGTCGTCGCTGATCCCAAGCTCTTCGGCGACCTCGGCATCGGAAGGCGTCCGCAACAACTCGGCTTCGAGCTTGGCGTACGCCCGCTCGACGGACCTGGCCTTGGCGCGAACCGAACGCGGCACCCAGTCGATCGACCGCAGCTCATCGATAATCGACCCCTTGATCCGGGTGATGGCATAGGTCTCGAACTTGATGTTGCGCGAGGTATCAAACTTCTCAATTGCGTCGATCAGGCCAAAGATGCCATAACTCACCAGATCCGCCTGCTCGATGCTATGGGGCAGTCCCGCCGAGACCCGGCCCGCGACATACTTGACCAGCGGCGAGTAGTGAACGATGAGGCGGTCTCGCGAGCCATGGTCCCCAGTTCGCTTGAACTCGGCCCAAATCTCCTCGATGCTGCCCCTATCGTGATCTTGGCTCAACACATCATTTCGCTCACGCACGCGGGTGGGTGGTCTCAAAGACTGCGCGTAAATGCTCCTTGCTGACGTGAGTGTAGACCTGTGTTGTCTGCAAACTTGCGTGACCGAGAAGTTCTTGTACCACCCGGAGGTCAGCGCCCCCATCAAGCAGGTGGGTTGCGAAGCTATGGCGCAGGGCATGGGGATGTGTGGGAGAAGGCGCTCTGCGGTCGAGGAGACGCCGAACATCGCGCGGGCCTAAACGCCTGCCACGCCGGTTGAGAAACAATGCCTCGGGTGGACTGTCCGCTTCGGCCATCGCCGGCCGCCCGTCAGTGATCCACGCCCGGATGGCTTTTGCCGCGGGCGGGCTGATGGGAACCTGCCGTTGCTTGGAACCCTTGCCCCACACTGTGACGAGCCGGCGGCTCAAATCGATGTCGCCCTGGCCGAGGGCGCACAATTCCGCAACTCGCAGTCCTGAGCCGTACAGGAGTTCGAGGACGGCGTCGTCGCGGCGCGTGACCGCCACGGGACCCTCGCTGACCTTGGTCGAAGGGTGGTCGAGCAGCGTATCGATGTCGCCCGGCCCGAGCACTCGCGGCAGCCGGCTGGGACCGGAGGGAACCGAGAGGCGAATGGAGGGGTCGGCCGCTATCGCTCCTTGCCGCCGAAGCCAGTCGAAGTAGCGCCGGAGCGCGGCGGCCTTTCGCGCAACTGTCCGGCGGGCGTACTTCCGAGTGGCGAGGTAGGCCAAATAACGGCGCAGCAGCAATCGGGTCACTTCGGAAGGTCCGCTGAGCCTGGATCGTGTCGCCCAAGCGACGAATGCATCGACGTCTCGGCGGTAGGCCACGATGGTGGACGAGGCGACGTCGGTGAGCGAATGTTCGAAGTCGTCCACCTGCCATGACATAGACCGACGTTACCCAGCAGGGTCGGGCGATTGGCGTCATTCTCCGTCGCACCGCTCCCACCACATTCCCTCCCCCCGAACGACCCCGAGTGACTCGAGATGCAGCAGGACCACGCTCAGTGGACCGATCGGAAGTCCGGTGCGGTCGGCAATCAGGCTCGTGGGGGTAGGTGTCCGGTCGATCGAGCGAAGGACGCGAAGTTCCGGTGTGCCGAGGTGCTGCAGTCGACCCAGCGCCGGCGACGGCCCTTGGCCTGGGCGGGTCGACTCCGACGACCGGGTCCCGCCATTCGTGCTCACCGCTCGTCGTGAAGATTTCGACGCCGAGGGGCGGACCGGCGATG
>JAUTXM010000418.1 GCA_030838025.1 Acidimicrobiaceae bacterium | reverse complement strand
CGGCTCACGTCGCCCGATGTGGCCGCCGAGATGCTCGAGGCGTTCCTTACGACGGGCCCCGAGGAGGGTGACGGCGAAGCGCTGATCGAGCGCCTCGAGCGCGTCTCGCCGCCTCCGGCCGACCTGGGCGATCTCCGGCTCACCGAGTGGACGTCCTGCGGTGGCTGCGCCGCCAAGTGGGGAGCGGCGCCGCTCAGCGAACTGGTACGGCGGCTCGCATCCACCGGGGATCCGTCACTCCTGGTGGGGCTGGCCCCGTTCGACGACGCCGCCGTCTACCGGCTGAGCGACGACCTGGCCGTGGTGTCGACGACCGACTTCTTCCCGCCCCTGGTCGACGACCCGGCTGATTTCGGCGCCATCGCCGCCGCCAACGCCTGCTCCGACGTGTTCGCCATGGGGGGCCGGGTCGTGATGGCGCTCAACATCGCCGCCTTTCCGGAGCGGCTCCCGTCAGCGGCGATCGAGGCCATCTTGGCGGCGGCGGCCGCCACGGTGGCCGCCGCCGGTGGGACGGTGGCGGGCGGTCATACCATCCGTTCCGACGAGCCCATCTTCGGATTGGCCGTGCAGGGCCTGGTCCATCCGGATCGGGTGTGGACCAAATCGGGAGCCCGGCCCGGGGACCACCTCGTCCTGTCCAAGCCACTGGGCTCGGGCCTCGTGGTGGCCGGCGGGGAACCGGCCGAGAAGGCGGACGCGATCGAGGTCATGCGCCAGCTCAACCGCGCCGCCGCCGAGGCCCTCTCGGCGCTCGACACCGGTACCGGCGGTCGTGCCGGCGGTGCACGCGGTGGTGCGGGCGGTGCCGGCAGCGGCGGTCGCGCCGGGCCACACGCCGTCACCGATGTCACGGGTTACGGTTTGTTGGGGCATGGCTGGGAGATGGCGGAACGGTCCGGGGTGGTCGTGCGCTTCGAGGCCTCCGCCCTGCCCACCTATCGCGGCGCATTGGCCGCCGCGGAGCGGGGAACCCGCACCGGTGGCGATGCCCGCAACCGGGCCCATCTCGAAGGACGTGTCACCTCGACGGCGACGCCCGCCTGGGAGGCCATCGGGTACGACCCCCAGACCTCAGGCGGCCTGCTGGCCTCGGTCGCACCGGCCGACGCGGCGCGATTGGTAGCCGGCGGGGCGGGATTCGTCCTCGTCGGCGAGGTACTCGAGGGCCCCGCCGCGGTCCAACTGGGCGGCTGATGCGGCTGATGCGCCCAGTTGGACCGCGTCGCCGAGCGGCGACTCGGTCGGGCGACAACTTCAGGATTCGTCGCGCCGGGCATCGACGTCACCGACTGGGAGGCAACCAACCAGCCCCGGTGGGGTTGGGCCGGTAGCCTCACGCCCGAGTGACCAGTCCTGCCATCATCTTGCCGATCGCCCGGGCGGCGCCGGGAAAGCGCCCGGTCAAGGTATCCAAGGCCGTGCCGCCCTCGCTCGCATGGGAGCGGGCGATGTGGGCCGACGGGCACGAGGTCGTGGTGGGCATGGACGAGGTCGGGCGGGGGGCGTGGGCCGGTCCCCTCATGGTGGGTGCGGCGGTACTCCCACGCGAGCGGCGCGTCTACAAGGTCCGCGACTCCAAGATGCTGACCGAGGCCGAGCGCGAGCGACTCTTCGACCGGGTCGCGGGATGGTGTGTGGCCTGGGCGGTCGGCGCCGCAACCCAGATCGAGTGCGACACCCTCGGGATGGCCGAGGCCCAACGGCTGGCGGCCCGCCGGGCCCTCGCCCAGCTCGGCGCCACACCCGACCGGGTCCTGGTGGACGGCAGCTGGGACTTCGTCGGGCTGGGGACCACCCAGAGGATCATCAAAGGTGATGCCATCTGCTTGTCGATCTCGGCGGCGTCGATTCTGGCCAAGGTGACGCGGGACCGGATCATGCGAGCCGAGGCGCCCCATTTCCCCGGGTACGACTTCGACTGCAACAAGGGCTACCCGTGCCCCCGCCACAAGATGGCCCTGCAAGCGTTTGGCCCGACGTCCATCCATCGGCGAAGCTGGGTCTTCATGGATCATCTGCCCTGGACCAACCTGCGCTATTACCGCCCCGAGCAAGCCACCCTCTTCGACGCCGCGGCACCACGGTGACCCACCTTCGGCACAAGGCGGCCGCGGCTGCCCTGGCGCTCGCGGTGCTCGGTCTGGGCCTGGCGGGATGCCAGTCGAGCGACAATGGCGGCGTCATCGTGCCCCCGCCGGACACGACGACGAGCGTGGCCAGCACCTCGTCGACCAGCTGAACAGCTGGACTCTGGCGCCGCCCCGGCGAGGGCCTATGAGGGGGTGCGGGTGTCCGCCCGAGGCTCCTTCGGCAGCCCGAGGACCCGCTCGCCGATGATGTTGCGCAACACCTCGTCAGTACCGCCGGCCACCCGGTACCCGGGGACGCCGAGCACCAGCTCCGCCCAAGCGTAGGTCCCCCACTCGCCGGTATCGGCGATGAGGCGAGGACCGAGCGCCGAGGTCAGGAACTGCGAGATCAGTTGCAGGTTGTTGGTCAGCGCCAGCTTGGCGATGGACAGTTCGGGGCCGGGAATCTGCCCGGCCTGCAGCTTTTCCATGGCCCGCAGGTTGGTGAATCGGGCCACGTGCACGTTGATCCAGATGTCGGCCAGCTGCTGGCGCAGCAGCGGGTCGTTGCGCCGGCCGAGGTGGCGGAGGAGCTCGATGAGTCGGCTGGTACCGAACGGCGCGCCACCGGCCGCCCCGACGCCGATGGCGGCCCGCTCGTTCATCAGCGTGGTCAGGGCGACGCCCCACCCGCCGTTGACGGCGCCGAGGCGGTGATCGTCAGGCACGACGACGTCGCTGAAGAAGACCTCGTTGAACGACGCCCCGCCGGTCATTTGCCTGAGCGGCCGGACCTCGACACCGGCGGCATGCATGTCGACCACGAAACCGGTCAGGCCCTTGTGCTTGGCCACGTTGGGATCGGTACGGCAGATGATCTCGCCGATGTCGCTGAACTGGGCTCCCGACGTCCACACCTTCTGGCCGTTGACGACCCAGACGTCGCCGTCTCGCTCCGCCTTGGTCTGGAGGCTGGCCAGGTCGCTGCCCGCGCCCGGCTCGCTGAACAGTTGGCAGGCCACCACGTCGCCCCGGTGAAGGGCGCGGAGGTAGCGATCCTTGGCGGCGTCGGTGCCATGGGCCAAGATCGTCGGCGCGACCATGCCGAGCCCGATGCCGAACACGTTGCCCGCCACGACGTCGTAGCGGGCCTGCACGGCCTGCCACCGCCGCTCGTAGGACGTGGGCAGTTCCCGGCCGCCATAGCGCGCCGGGCCGGTGAGCCAACCGAAGCCGGCGTCGAAGACCTGGCGGCGCCACGCTTGGGCCTCGGCCAGCTCCGCCAACTCCTGCTCGCGGCTCTTCTCCTCGAACAAGCCCACCTGGTCGGAGCCCTCGCCCCACGCCGCCTGGCGATCGGGTCGTCGCGACGCGTGGGCGTCGAGGAACCCCACCGCCTCCTGCTCGAACTCGTCCAAACCCCCCACGGCGCCCACGCGATCAACCTAGCGACCCCGACTTTGGAACGTGCGGGCAGGACCGGTAGCGTCACGGCCAGTGACCCGCCGCCAAGCCCTCCTGCTCCGAGTGTTCGCCGTCTGGACCGTGTACGTGTGGGTGACGCGCGTCTGGAACATCTACAACGACCACACCAAGGGTCACGGCGCCGCGTTCAAGGCCGTCCACTACACGCTCGCGGTGATTTCCGTCGTGCTGGCCGTCGCCGCCTGGCGGGTGGTGACGGCGGTGGCGGGCCGGCGCGCCGTCCTGCCGCCCCGCGAAAAGGCTGACATCTCCCGATAGTTCGAGGCCCGAACCGTTTACCATGGTGGACCACATGGCCGGGTCTGACGTCGAAACAACCGCGACAACTGCCACAACCAGCAGCCTGACGGACGCGGCCCGCGCCCTGGTTCGGGTGGCCCGCATGCTCGAGCACGCCTGCACCGAGCTGACGCTGCCGCAGTACCGCCTCCTGGTCATGGTTGCGTGCGGCGATCAGCGGGCGTCGAGGTTGGCGGGCCGCCTGGCGCTGTCCAAGCCGACGGTCACCGCGGTGGTCGAGGGCCTGGTCGAGCGGGGGTTGCTCATCCGCTCCGAGGTCTCCGGCGACCGGCGAGCGGTCGACCTGAGCCTGACCGACGCCGGGCGCCTCGCGCTGGCGAACACCGACGAGGCCATGGCCCGACAGTTGGGATGGGTCCTGGATCACTGCGACGACCCCGCGCTGTCCGAGTCCGGCCTGCTCCAACTGTCCGGCGCGGTCGAGCGGGTCGTGGCGGCACGCATCGCCACCGGCAAGTGACCAAGGGGCAACCGCAGCCGGCGCACAACTCGAAGTCGGGCTGGATCCGGCGGATGTTGCCGTTCCTCAGGCCCCACCGGCGCAACATCGCCCTGGCCTTCGGCGCCGCCCTGCTCGGCAGTGGCGTGGCCGCGGTCACGCCCGCGGTCGAGCGCCAAATCGTCGACAACGTCATCCTGCACCATCGCTCGCCGCTCGCTCCGTGGCTGATGGTCCTGGTGCTGGCGGGCATCGTGCGCTTCGCCGCCGCCTATGTCCGCCGCTTCTTCGGGGGCCGCGTCAGCCTCGACGTGCAGTACGACATCCGCAACACCGTGTACGACCAACTGCAGCGCCTCGACTTTGCCCGCCACGACGAAATGCAGACCGGCCAGCTGGTGAGCCGGGCCAACTCCGACGTGGGTCTCATCCAGGGACTGCTGGCCTTCCTGCCCCTGATGACCGGCAACGTCCTCCTCCTCGTGGCGTCGCTCGTCATCATGACGATCTACTCGCCCCTCCTCACGGCGGTGGCCCTCGTCATCATCCCCCTGGTCGGCCTGGTCACGCTGCGCATGCGCGACCAGGTGTTCCCCGCCACCTGGGATGCCCAGCAACAGGCGGGCGAGGTGGCGGGCGTGGTCGACGAAGCCGTGAGCGGCGTGCGGGTCGTCAAGGGATTCGGCCAGGAGGAACGCGAGATCGACCGCCTGGCCGGCAGCGCCGAACAGCTGTACCGCTCCAAGATGCGCGCCGTGCGACTGCGGGCCCGCTACCAACCACTGCTCCAGGCGCTTCCGACGTTCGGCCAGGTGGCGATCGTCGCTCTCGGCGGCTGGCTCGCCCTCCACCACCGGATCTCCGTCGGTACCTTCCTGGCATTTTCCACCTATCTGCTGGCCATGGTCTC
>JAUTXM010000405.1 GCA_030838025.1 Acidimicrobiaceae bacterium | reverse complement strand
GGCGTGGCCGAGCTCGGTTCCTCGATCGCGGGCCACCCGTGCGAGCGTCGCGCCCACCGGGGTGGCAGTGTCGGTCGCTTGGCGGACGGCAGTGGCCAACAAGTCGGCCGCCAGGTCGTAGTGCCGCGGCGGCAAGCTCAGTGCGATGTCATGGGCGGCGCGTCGGTACAGCTTGGACGGCCGGCCCGCCCCGGGCCCTTGGCGGCCCCCGAGACGGCGGAACTCGACGTCAAGCAGGCCGCAGTCGGCCAGTCGATCAAGGTGGGTCGCGGCCACGGGACGGGCCACGCCGACCGCCGCCGCTGCGTCATCCCGGCTCACGGCCTGGTCCTGGGCGGCCACGAAACGGTAGAGCGCCCGCCGCAGGGGGTCGTTCAGGGCTGCGATCCCGGACACGGAGTTGTCGATGTCGTCGCTCATCGTCCCCTACCACCCTACCTTGTAAAGAACTGTCCGTAATGTTTTAGAGTGGGACGGGCAAGTCTGGCGATGGAGGAGGATGCGAATGACGGTGGCTGAACTGCACGACGGTCGCCCGGCGCTGCACGTGGTGCGTGGTGAGGCGACCGTCGATCGGAACGCGGCCGAGGCCGCCGTCGCGGAGCTGCTGGTCGCTCTGGGACAGGACCCGTCGTCCACGCACCTGGCGGGTACCCCGGCCAGAGTGGTGGCCGCCTTCGAAGAACTTCTCACCGCCGCGCCATTCCAGCCCACCACCTTCGCCAACGATGAAGGCTACGACCAGTTGATCGTGGCGCGCGATATCCCGTTCCGATCGCTGTGCCAGCATCACCTCCTTCCCTTTCGCGGTGTCGCCCACGTCGGTTACCTGCCCGGTGCCCGAATCGTCGGGCTATCCAAGCTGGCCCGGGTGGTCGAGCACTTCGCCGCTCGACTTCAGGTCCAGGAGCGCCTCACCGTCCAGATCGGCGATTGGCTGAGCAGCGAGTTGGAGCCCAAGGGGGTGGGGGTGGTCCTCGAGGCCGAGCATCTGTGCATGACGGTGCGGGGCGTGATGGCCTCCGGCAGCCATACCGTGACGTCCTCGCTGCACGGGCTGGTCCGCGATGACGCCCGCTGCCGCGCCGAGTTCTTGGCCCTGGCGCGATGTCACTGATCCTGCGCGGCGGCGGAATGGTGCCCGGCGCCGGACCTCGCGCCGCGGTGATGCAGCAGAGTCTCGGCGGCGTCGGTCTGGCCGCGCCCAAGATGAATCGAGACGATGCCGGACCCAGACGTTTCCCACCTTCGGCTT
Organism: Acidimicrobiaceae bacterium; assembly: GCA_030838025.1. Taxonomy (GTDB): domain Bacteria; phylum Actinomycetota; class Acidimicrobiia; order Acidimicrobiales; family Palsa-688; genus JALYXV01. The sequence continues at coordinate 3,178 of JAUTXM010000405.1, read as the reverse complement.
GCCATTTCGTCGTCGGCCTCCTCGGGCCGAGGCTGGTCGGTCCCGGTGTCGTCCTGGGCAAGGCGCGCCGTGGCGACCCGTGTCCCCGGTTCCACGCTACGCCGGGTAGGCTGAGTCTTGTGAATACTTTCACAATCACCTGTCGAGGAGCCGGCCGTGTCCCGTCCTGACGAACTTCCGGCGGTAGGACAGCCAGCCGAGACAACGTCAGACGCGCTCCGGGTGCTGCACGAGGCATACACCTACAAGGTGAATGCCGCGCTCGCCGACCGGTCGACGAGCGTTGTCTCCGAGCTGACCGATGCCTATCTCGCCGACTCGATTGCCCTGATGGTGGCGCGGGAGTAGGGCCGGACCGACCCCCCGTCCCCGGCCCCCGACCCGGGCCCCCGACCCCGGCCCCCGACCCGGGCCCCCGACCCGGGCCCCCGACCCGGGCCCCCCTGGGCCCGCCATATGGACTGCTCGCTCAGGACGAGGTACGCCGCGCTTCCTGCACCAGCCAGCCGTTGCCATCGGGATCGCTGAACGACAGGAATGATCCGTGGTCACCGCGTTCGGGATCCGGCCCGGGCTGCTGGCCACCGGCATCGAAGTGAAAGATCGCGCTCGGGTCGGCCCCGCGTTTGACCAGTTCGGCCAGCGCCGCTTCGATGTCGTTGACCACCAGGTGCAGACCCTGCACCGAGCCTGCCGCGTCGTTGCGCATGAGCGTGATCGAGCATGCCGATCCCGGCGGCGTCAACTGCACCACCCGGAAGTCTTCGCCCGCGCGGTGGTCGACATCGAGACCGAAGCCGGCTTTCTCCATGTAGAACGATTTCGCCCGGTCCACATCGGACACGGGAACGATGACAAGCTCAAGCTTCCACTCCATAGCCAACGAACTCCGATCAGAGGCGCGAGGCGGCGATCTTTCCGATCTTCGCAAGAGTGTCGACCGAAAGGTCCTTCGACATGCCGGACAACTCGAGGCCGACACCGCCGTTCATGCTGATCAGGGTGTCGCCCTTTAACACATAGAGCGTCGCGGGCAGGAAACCGGGGCCGTCGTAGTACGCCAGGTCGCCGATACCGGCGACCAGCTGAGCGGACGAGTCTCGCGCCGCCGCTTCCGCCTTGCCGCCCGTGCCCTTGACGAGATCGATCCCAAAGGAACCCTTGAGGGCCTGGACGCCCGCCGCCGAGTAGTAGGAGCAGCCGTCGAGGTCGGTCGGGGCATTGGTCTCGGTGATCTTCTGACCAAGGATTCCGCTCAACTCGTCCTTCGTCACCAGGTCGCACATATGGCGCTTCCCGTCGGGCGACGTTGTCGTCGCGGGCGGTGTCGTTGTCGCCGCCGACGCGGTGGTCGGCACGATCAGGGCCGTCGAGGCCGTTTGCACGGGCCTCGATGTCGAGGCCCCGGATCCATTGGCCACCTTGCTGGCCCCGCATCCGCCCAACACACCGGCGAACACACCTACCGACACGCCGGCCACCGCGAGGGTCGTCATCAGTCGCTTCATCGATTTCTCCGCCTAGAGGGATCGTTGTGGCGGCCAGAGTATCGGCCTCCGCAGCGGCCCGTCGACCGATGAACGGCCCCGTCCTACCGGTACGCCGCAGCTTGGATGCCGTACAGCTCGGCGTACTGGCCGCCCGTGGCCATGAGGGCTTCGTGCGTCCCGACCTCGACGACTCGTGCCCCGTCGAGCACGACGATGAGATCGGCCATCCGGACCGTGCTGAAACGGTGCGACACCAAGACGGTGATCCGGCCGTCGTCGGCGTCGCGGCGGGCGCCGGCGGCGTAGCGCTCGAACAACGCGTGCTCGGTCTCGGCGTCGAGCGCCGCCGTCGGTTCGTCGAGCACCAGGACCAGCGGGCCGTCACGCATGAAACCTCTGGCCAGGGCCAGCTTCTGCCACTCGCCGAAGCTCACCTCGACACCCCCGGGCCAGCTGGGACCGAGTTGGGTCTCGAGACCCGCGGTGAGGTGCTCGACGACATCGTCCGCCCCCGCCCGGTCAATGGCGGTGTCGACCGCGGGCGCGTCCTCCAGTCTGGGCACGTCGCCCAGGCCGACCGTCTGGCGCGCCAGGAACTCGAAACGGAAGAAATCCTGGTACGCCCCCGCCAGTCGGGCGCGCCATTCGTCGGCCGGCATCCTCGCCAGCTCCTGGCCGTCGACCAGGATTCGCCCCGAGGTAGGCTCGTAGAACTTCGAGAGCAGCTTCACCAGGGTGCTCTTGCCGGCACCGTTCTCACCGACGATGGCGACCACGATGCCGGGCGGGAGCGTAAAGCTCACCTTCTCAAGGACGAGGCGAGTGGTACCTGGATAGGCGAAGGACACGTCGTCGAAGGTGATCCCCGATTGGATTCGGTCGGGCACCGGAAGGTCGGCGCCGACGACCAGGGACGCGGCGTAATCCTCGAGCCAGGCCAGACGGCGGGAGCCATCCATCCAGATGCCGCGCAGAAAGCCGATCTCGCCCACGGTCGCTCCGATGTAGGACGAGAGGCGGGCGCCTGCGGCCAGGACGAGTAGTACATCCTGGGGCGGCGCGTTCAATCCGTCGGCCACGAACGCCACGGCGCCGACAAAGGCACCTCCGAACAGCGCCCACGCCAATGTGTGCCACACTGCCGAGCGCCAGCGGGCGGCCGAGACGGCGGCGTACCAGCGTTCCCACGAGCTGCGCCGGTCGGCCGCCAGACGAGGACCAATGCCGGTGACTCGCACCTCCTTCCCCGGAGGAGCGGTGGTGGCGGTGGTGAACAGGTGACGGGAGAGCCGCTCGAAGGGCGCGGCGCGCTCGTAGGCGGCGCGCTCCACGGCCGGGCGCCAGGTCGAGCTGAGCACGGTCGGGACGGCGAAGAGGGCCAGCAGCGCCAGCGCCGGGTGCACCGACATCAACAGCGCCACCGTGATGCCCAGGCGCAGTATCCACCCGCAGGTCGAAAACAGGGACATGTACATGTGGTCGAGCACGAATATCTGGTCGCGCAGGACCGAGAGACGATCGAGATAGTCGGGGCGCTCCTGGTGAGCGATCGTGGCGACCGTTGCCTGTAGCCGGGCAACATGGGATTCCAGGGCGATAGTGACCTTGTCCCGGAACCGGCGCTGCACCCGGGTGGAGATGATCCGCAGGAACCAGGTGGCGACCGCCGACAGCGCCATGCCGATGGC
>JAUTXM010000375.1 GCA_030838025.1 Acidimicrobiaceae bacterium | reverse complement strand
GGCAGACCGCGGCCGCCGGCCTCACCGGTCTGGAGTGGGCGGTGGGGGTTCCGGGCTCGGTGGGTGGGGCGGTCCGCATGAATGCCGGTGGCCATGGCGCCGACACCCAGGCGACACTCCTGCGCTGCCGGTTGGTCGATCTGCGGTCCGGGGCTGCCGACTGGTATCGGGGCGACGACCTGGACTTTGGCTACCGACGGTCGTCCGTGGCGGCCCACCAGGTGGTGGTCGAGGCCGAGTACCGCCTGGCGCCGGGGGATCGCACTGAGTCCGAGGCCACCATCCGCGACATCGTCCGGTGGCGGCGCGAGCATCAACCCGGTGGCCAAAACGCTGGGTCGGTGTTCGTCAACCCTCTGGGTGAGCCTCCCGGCAACTCGGCTGGGTGGTTGGTCGACGCGGCGGGCCTCAAGGGACACCGTCTGGGCAGCGCCGAGGTTTCGACCAAGCACGCCAACTTCATCCTGGCCGACCCCGCCGGCTCGGCCGACGATGTGGCGGCGCTGATGGTCGAGGTGCAACGCCTGGTGCGAGAGCGCCTCGGAGTCACGCTCGTCGCCGAGGTCCGCCTGCTGGGGTTCCCGCAACACTTGACCTCTACTCTATGTACACCCGGCAACGACGCCCCCGCTGCGGCGGCGGGTCCGTGACGGGCGCATCGGTCCGAGACCGGCCTGCCACGTTGGGACCACCCCAACTCGCCGTTGACCCCCGGATCGCGGCGCGTTGGGTTGCGGTGCGCCGAGATCAAAATCGTCGCCGGTGGAAGGTGGTGGTCGCCGTCTTGGGCGCCGTGACCGTCGGCGTCGGCGTCTGGATCGGCCTGCACTCGTCGGTCTTGGCGGTGCGCCGGGTCGTCGTGCGAGGGACGGGCCACACCGACCAGGCGAGCGTTGTTGCCGCCGCCCAGCTGGATCGCCGACCCATGATCGATGTCGATTCTGCGTCGACCAGGCGGCGACTGATGGCCTTGCCGTGGGTGGGCCAGGTCAGGGTCCGCCGCCACTGGCCCACGACCGTGACCATCGACATCGTCGAGCGTGTTCCATTCGCCCAGACGGCGACCATCGCTGGTCCGGCCGCCGTGGTGGACGCCGATGGCCGGGTGCTGGCGGTGGGCGGCGACGCCGCTCGAATCCTCGACGCGGAGCGGGGCCCCCTTCCGAGCCTTGCCGGCGTGTTGTCGGTAGCGGTAGCGGGCGCCACGCTGCCGCCATCGGCGGCCAGCCTGCTCCTGGTCCTCAAGGCACTGGAAGCCTCGCCGCTGCCGCCTTCGGCCAACCGTGCCGGCGCTGCTCCGTTCACGGTCGCGACCGTTGCTCGTGGTGCCGACGGCTCGGTCCGCGTCAGTCTTGTTCCGGGACCGGTCAGCGCCGATTTCGGTGGCACCGACGAGCTGGACGCCAAGCTCGCGGCGCTGCGATCAGTACTCACCCAGCTCGCCGGGGCACCACCGACTGGGCCGACGACCCTCGATGTGCGAGTCGCGGCAGCACCGGTCTTGACCGACGGGAAGAAGGACAGTAGTGTCTCGACCACTCAACGAGGTTGACATAACTATAAACCTCAAGTAGATGTTCACTGTGGTGGCTGGGAGTGTTCGTTTTTGGCGTCCGCAGTTGCTTTTATCCACCGGTGGGAGATTTCCGGGCCCACCGCAGTGCCCGGGAGGGTTCAGATGGCCGGTGCCGCGCAGAACTACATCGCAGTGATCAAGGTGGTGGGAATCGGAGGGGGCGGAGTCAACGCCGTCAACCGGATGATCGACGCTGGTCTGAAGGGAGTCGAGTTCATCGCGGTGAACACCGATGCCCAGGCCCTTCTGATGAGCGATGCCGACGTGAAGTTGGACATAGGTCGCCAGCTGACCCGAGGCCTCGGCGCCGGCAGTGATCCCGAGGTGGGGCGCCAGGCTGCCGAGGAGCACCGAGAGGAGATCGAGGAGGTTCTGAAAGGGGCCGACATGGTCTTCATAACCGCGGGCAAGGGGGGCGGGACGGGGACGGGCGGCGCGCCCGTGATCGCCGAGATCTCGAAGGCCCTTGGAGCCCTCACGATCGGCGTCGTCACCCGGCCGTTCAGCTTCGAAGGCCGGCGGCGGGCCCTGCAGGCCGACGCCGGAATCTTGAAGTTGAAGGACGAGGTCGACGCCCTCATCGTGATCCCGAACGAGCGGTTGCTCACCGTTTCCAACGACAAGACGTCGATGGTCAACGCCTTCAAGATGGCCGACGAAGTGTTGCTCCAGGGCGTGCAGGGCATCACCGATCTGATCACGACGCCGGGGCTGATCAACACCGACTTCGCCGATGTCAAGATGGTCATGCACGATGCCGGTACCGCGGTCATGGGTATCGGCACCGCGTCGGGCGACGGCCGGGCGGTGACCGCAGCCAAGCTGGCGATTACCAGCCCCCTCCTCGAAGCGTCCATCGAAGGGGCCCGGGGGATCCTGCTCAACATCGCGGGCGGCAGCGATCTCGGGTTGTTCGAGGTCAACGAGGCGGCGGAGATCATTCACGGCGTGGCCCACCCCGACGCCAACATCATCTTCGGCCAGGTGATCGACGACGCCATGGGCGACGAGGTCCGCGTGACGGTCATCGCCGCCGGCTTCGACCGATGGGACGAATCGCGAGAACGCGCCCCTGAACATCCCGGCCTCGGGCTCGGCAGCCCTGCGGGTGCCCGGCAGTACGGGGTCCCGAGCATCGGCTTGGTCGATGACGACGACGACTTCGACGTCCCGTCGTTCCTGAAGTAGCCCGGACTACGTGGTTGTGATCCAGCTTCCGACCCCTCCGGGGGCATCGCCTCTCGCCGCGCCGCCTCTCGCCGCGCCGCCTCTCGCCGCGCCGTCTCTCGGCGCGACCCCTCCGGGGCCGTCGTTGGGCGACGCCGACCGCTCCGGCACCGGCGTGCTCGCGATCGCGCTCGGCCCCGCGATGGTGCGCTTTACCGGTCGGCTGGAAGGCGATATGGCGGATCCGACGGGCATCGATCGTGTCGTCCAGGGCCGTCGCCTGTCGGTGGCGACCAGACCGTGGAGTTGGTTGACCCAGGTGCACGGCTCGACGGTCGCGGTGATCGACACGCCCGGCGGCGGGGCCGGAATGGCCGGCGATGGGGCCGTGAGCGCCACGCCCGGCGTCGCCCTCGCCGTCTTGACGGCCGATTGCGCTCCGGTGGCGTTTGCGAGCCCCGAAGGGGTGGTTGGCGTCGCCCACGCCGGGTGGCGGGGCTTGGTCGCCGGTGTCATCGAGGAGACCGTCGCCGCCATGCGCGCGCTGGGGGCTCGGTCGGTCAGTGCGGCGCTCGGGCCGTGCATCCATGCCGAGTGCTACGCATTCGGGCCCGCCGACCTCGACGCCGTCGCCGCCCGCTATGGATCCGGCGTCCGGTCCGAGACCTCTGACGGGCAGCCCGCACTTGACATTCCTGCGGCCGTCCGCCAGGCCCTCCACCAGGTAGGAGCCGACCTCGAGGCCGACGCCGACGTTTGCACGGCGTGTTCCACCGAGCACTGGTCGTGGCGCGCCCGCCATGACGAGGCGCGTCAGGCAACCGTGATATGGCGACCGTGAGCGAGCTCCTACCCGCGGCGCCCGTGGCGCCGGTGGCTCCCGGCTCGGCTCGGGGCGCTCGGCCAACCGGCGGCAGCAGCGGGACCAGCGGAACCAGCGGGACCAAAGGCGTCTCGTCATCGGTGGCGACCAACCTGGCGACCGTGCGGGCCCGCATCAAGGCGGCCGGCGGTAACCCGGCGCGCATCACCGTCGTGGCGGTGACCAAAGGTTTCGGGCCTGAGGCGGTGCGGGCGGCCATCCACGCCGGGATCACCGACCTGGGCGACAACTACGCCCAGGAGTTGCTCGCCAAGGTAGGTGCCGCCACCGGCACCCCGGTTCGCTGGCACTTTCTCGGCCCGGTGCAGCGCAACAAGGTTTCGGCGCTGGCAGCCCACGTCGACTGCTGGCACAGCGTCGACCGGGTGGCGGTCGGCGAGGCCATCGCCCGGCGCCAACCCGACGCTCGGGTGCTCGTGCAGGTCAATGCAACGGGTGAGGCGACCAAACATGGGTGCCTGCCCGATGAGGTTGCTGAGCTCGTCGCCCAGCTCCGGCGCCTGCCCCTTGACGTGGCCGGATTGATGGCGATTGGCCCGACCGGCGCGGCCGAGTCCGCCCGGCCGGTGTTTCGTTTGGTGGCCGAGTTAAGCCATTCGCTCGGCCTTGCCGAGCTCTCGATGGGTATGACCGGAGATCTCGAAGTGGCGATCCAGGAGGGTGCGACGATGGTCCGCATCGGTCGTGGTCTGTTCGGTCCG
>JAUTXM010000363.1 GCA_030838025.1 Acidimicrobiaceae bacterium | reverse complement strand
TCTCCCGACGCAGCGTGTTCCGGATGCCAATCAGTTCGAGCAGGCCGAGGGGTTCGGGGAGCTCGTACCAGGGATGCTTCTGGTCGATCCTCTCGACCTCAGAGTCGAATGCCCGCTCGAAGATGCCAGCCTTCGGCTTCTCGTCCGAGCTGCTCGTCGCCGGCTTGTCCAGGTCCGCCATGGTGCCTCCCCCAGGTTGTGCGATGAGTCGCGGGAGCCTCAGGCACATCCTGCCCGGATCTAGTCGACTGCGATAGGGCCTGCACTGACACCGGTATCCATCACCAGAAGCCGCCCGAACGCCCACCGCCGGTGTCGCAGACACAAGGTTGGGCCTGGCTCACTCCCCGATGATGAAGTCTCACTGTCCCTAACGGTCAAGGCCTCCCTAGAGTTGCGAGGTGTGTCGCGGAGCGCAGCCCGGCAGGCACCTTGTCTCGACAACGCGGCCTTCCGCCGCGTTCGGCGCCGTCAACAGACTCGCGGCAGGCAGTGACTGACTCATCAAGCACCGGAGTGGGCGTCGGCGGCGGGAGGGGACTTCGGTCCGGTGGCTGCTTGATCGACCCGCGCTTTGCGGGCCTTTTGGAACAGCTCGTTTGGTCGTGGTCTGCGGATCCTGGACATGCTCAGTCCTCGCGGTCGATCACGTCGAAGGGCGGCGGTGTCGTTGATTCTGGTCTCACGGGGCGAAAGCCCTTGCCCACTGTGGAACCGTGATCCCGTTGTCCCAGCAGATGTAGTCGAAGTCCATGTTGTTCAACACGGTTTCGAAGCCGATGGTCAGCTCGCGGCGAGCGGTGACGTCATAAGTGAGCGTGTCGAGGACCTGGACCACGTGGGCGGCGATCCGTCGAGCTTCCTCCGGGGTGGCACTGCTGTCGGGCGGCACCAGCACCCCCTGCTCCAGTGCCCAACTGACCACGTCCATGAACGTCACGGTGTTCGACGGCTGAGGTGCCACCGCCTCATTCTCACACCCGCCGGTAGCACCGCAGGAAACAGCCTGCCGCCTCCTCGAGCGTCGGCACAATGGCCGACTGATTGCGTGAAGACGAGCACGACGAGTCCTCAACCCTTGCCGACGCGCGCAATGCAAACAGTGCGTTGGGTTGGTGTTCGGTGATTCGCCGCGTGCTTCGATAGCGGCATGACCAGTGACCAAGAGGTTCCGCGCGTCGTCAGTGCCAGCCGTGAGGTAGCGGCAGGCGCCGACCTGATCTTTGAACTCATTGCCGACCCGGCGCAGCAGCCTCGCTGGGATGGCAACGACAATCTTGCGGAGGCGGCCTCAGGGCAGCGAATCCGCTCTGTCGGTGAGGTGTTCGTCATGACCACTACGAAGGGAAACGTCAGGGAGAACCACGTGGTTGAGTTCGGTGAAGGCTGCCGCATCGCGTGGCGGCCGGCCGAGCCGGGGGAGGAGCCGCCTGGGCATCTGTGGCGTTGGGAGCTCGATCCGGTCGACTCGTCGCACACGCGGGTCACACATACCTACGACTGGACCGAGCTGACCGACGAGAAGCGCTTGCCTCGCGCGCGAGCGACCACTGCCGACAAACTGGATGCCTCGCTGGAGCGACTCGCCACCCTTGCCGAACGAGGCTGAACCAGGAACACCAAGACGTTCGGCACCATGACCGGTCGATCAGGGGCGAACACCATCTGCGGCATGAGCCGCGTTAGGGTCGTCGTGGAATCGAGCGAAGGGTGGTCGCAGGGACCATCAGCGGTCGACTTGTGACGGCCGTTCAGAAGGAAGGCACCCGGGATCCCGGACGTCATCGCCCCGCCGCCTCGGCACACGCAATGAGCATCACGCCAGCCGCTATGGCGAGGATCAAGCGCATGGCGGCACTCTTGCAGATCTCGATGCCCTTGGGACGTTTGCTCGCGCACGCACCTGGCTTCCACGGTCGGCTCGGCGCGCTCCCTCGTGGGCAGAGCAGCGCGCACTCAGCGGACTGTCAGCGCGCTGGGCTCCGGCCCGCGGTGGGTGGGTGCAGGTCCGTCTCTGCCCGGCTCGCTGCTACTTGATCACCGTGTAGCGCACGTGGGTGGCGTACGGCGAGCTGTAGACCTTGGCCACCTGTAGGTCCAGGTCCTTGTCGAACCCGTCGAAGAGCCGCTTGCCCGCCCCGAGGATCACCGGAGCCGTCGAGATGACCAGCTCGTCGACCTTCCCCGCCGCCAGCGCCTGCCGGATGACGTCGGCGCCGCCCCCGACGGCGACGTCGCCGTCCCCGGCCTCCTCTGCAGCCTGGGTGAGCGCCGTGTCGAGGTCTGCGGTGAACCGGAAACCGTTTTCTGGGGCGGGCTGATCCGCGGTGCGGTGGGTGAGCACGAACAGGGGCCCCGGGAACGGGTTGGTCCCGCCCCATGCACCGGCCGCGTCGTACATGCCGCGGCCGACCACCCCGGACGCCACCGTCGAGATGAGCTCGTCGTAGAACTCCTTGTCCGAGCCGTGCATCGCGAAGTCATGGCCGCTCTCGTAGGTCCACGGTCCGCCCATCACCCAGTAGTGCAGGCGCTCGCCGCCACGACCGAGGCCGTACTCCGGCCCGTCGTCGGGACCGGTGATGTACCCGTCGACCGACGTGGTGATCGATGCTATGACCTTGCCCATGGTTCCTCCTCCGTCGAGTGTCGCAAGGGCAGACCACGCGAGGTGGCACAACTCATCGCCCTACCGAAAGACCGCCCAGAACTCGTCGCCCTCGGAAGCGGCACGGTGAGTGGCGACGTTCAGCGAGCCAGATCTCCAAGACCGAAGTCACCACACCAGCTTCCCAGCGCGTCATCCGGACCGGGTCACCTCGAAGGTGAGCTGATCTGGAGGAGCTAGCGTGCCGATCGGCGGCGACGCTGCTAGCCGCGCCGGCGGAAGTCGAGCCGGAAGCACCCCGCATCGAGCGGGCACGTCGTCGTGCGGTCC
>JAUTXM010000359.1 GCA_030838025.1 Acidimicrobiaceae bacterium | reverse complement strand
CCCACCGCCCCGCACCAGTGGGTCGGCTCACGGTTTCTGGTAGGGATCTGAGTCTCTGGCGGGGATCTGACACCGCCAGCGGCTACCAGACCCCTACCAGAGACCCAGATCCCTACCAGACGCGGGGTTGAGCCTCCGCCAGGTAGTGCTCGACCTCCCATGGTGTGACCTGGGCCCGGAAGTCAGCACATCGTCGGCCAAACGGCGTCCAAGGGCCGTCGACGTCGCAGGGCAGGCGCCCCACCCGCGTGGCACTGGCGGTCGAACGGCGGACTCGAAACCGCCGATGTCCTCGTCGAGTCGCAGGGCCCGCCAGGGGCGTCGGCGTGGGACGCCCCGTCGGCCAGGCGAAACTCGATCGCCGGTCGTTGTCAGGGCCGGACGGTTGAGCTGAACCCCGATGACGTCGCTCGAGGCCAGTTGCGAGGCGGGAGGAAAGATGGCGCCCCAACAACACCTTCCGTCACCGTTGCGGACGCCGGGAGGCCCGCAAACACCGGACGCTACGCTCCGACGATGGGTCAGGTCTGGGCGATCGTCGTGGCGGCCGGGGCCGGCACCCGATTCGGCGGGCCCAAACAGTTCGAACCGCTGCTCGGCCGGCGAGTCCTCGACTGGTCGGTGGCCGCGGCGGCCGCCAGCTGCGACGGCGTCGTCGTCGTCCTGCCCCCTGACCGGCTCGAGCCGGGAACCCAGCCCGGCGGCACCACCCGCTCCGCCTCCGTACGTGCGGGCCTGGCCGCCGTCCCCGACTCGGCCGAGATCGTGGTTGTTCACGACGCCGCCCGTCCGCTCGCCCGGCCCGAACTGTTCGAGCGGGTCGTGGCCGCGATCCGCGCCAGTGCCAGTGCCAGTGCCGACGCCGCCATCGCCGTCGTCCCGGTGGCCGACACGATCAAGCGAGTCCGCGGCGACCGTGTCACCGAGACCCTCGACCGAGCCGAGCTCGTCATGGTTCAGACGCCCCAGGCGTTCCGGGCCGACGCGCTCCGCAAGGCCCATGCCGGCGAGCCCGAGGCGACCGACGACGCGGCCCTTATCGAAGCCATGGGCGGGACGGTGGTCACGGTGCCCGGCGATCGCCGCAACTTCAAGCTCACTACCCCCGACGACCTCCTCCTGGCGAGCGTGCTGCTCGCGCAGCGCTGATGGCGATCCGCGTCGGGCTGGGCTTCGACGTGCACCCCTTCACGCCCGAGACCGAAGCGCCCCGGCCGTTGATCTTGGCCGGCGTCACCCTCCCCGGCGAACCCGGTTTGGCGGGCCACAGCGACGCCGACGTGGTGGCCCACGCCGTGGCCGACGCTGTCCTCGGGGCCGCGGGCCTCGGCGACCTGGGCCTCCATTTTCCCGACTCCGACCCTGCGTGGCGTGGCGCCGACAGCATCCGCCTCCTGGCCGAGACGATTCGCCGGGCCGCGGCCGACGGCTGGCACGTGGTCAACATCGACTGCACCGTCATCCTCGAGGCGCCCCGGCTGGCGCCTCACCGGGCGGCCATGCAGGACCGGCTGCGGTCGGTCGTGGGCGGCCCCGTCAGCGTGAAGGCCAAGCGGGCCGAGGGGCTCGGGGCGCTGGGCCGCCGGGAGGGCATCGCGTGCTACGCCGTGGTGCTGCTCGAATCGTCCTAAAGGCGATCTGGGAAAAGGCCTCCCCGGGCGCGCCCGGCGCCGGGTGACGGCACAGGCCGGCCGCTACTTGGGCGAGCGTTTGGCGCGCCGGGCCTCGAACCAACTGGCGGGCCCCCGCCGGGCCGGGTCAGTGGCCGGTGCCGGCGGCTGGAGGCCGGTGCGGGGCTCGGGCCGGTACGCCCACAAGGTGTCGCTGCTGGGGGCGGTGACCGTTGTCGGTGTCGGGGCGCCCGCCGGCCAGGTGATACCCCAACCGTCACTGCTCTGGCGGAACTGCTCGGTGTGGGTGGCGCACAACCGGAGCGACCCCGGCAGATCGGGGCGGGACACCGAGGCGGCGGCCCGTCGGTCGCATTCGGACACGAAACATCGGTCGTCGTCGCTCATACCAGCTACTTTCCGTCCGCTCCCGGTTGTGCCGCTGTCGGGACAACCGCCGAGCCTGTCGTGTGTACCCTACGGCCGCATTCCACTCACGCGGGCTTCCCGAGGAGTAGTTTGTCGGTCGTGGGGGCAGGGGGACGGTTGCGTAGCTCCGCGGTCGCATTGCCGACCGTGACCGTGCTGGCGGCCGGACTGCTGGCGGGTTGCAGTGGCGGTGGCCTCCTCGGCCAGCAGCGGCGGGTGTGCGTCGACCCACGCCAGAACGTCATCGATCAACGGCAGTGCACCCAGCCGGGCGGAACCGGGCGCTACTACTATTACAACGGCGCGAGCGCGGGCCTCGGCAGCCACATCAGCGGCGGCAGCTTCACGTCGGGGTCACATTCGAGCAGCTCGCGTTCCAGCTCGCGTTCGTCGAGCCGAGTCGGACGGGGTGGCTTCGGTGGCCACTCCTCGGGCGGGTAGGGCTGCGATGGAGCGGCGGCGGCTCGAGCCCCGGGCCGATTGGGTCGACATCGTGGCCGAGCAGGGTCTCGTCTACTGCTGGACCGAGCAGCCTGACGGCACGATGGTCCCGTACTGGGACGAGTCGGTTTGCTACGCCTTCGACCTGGCCGAGGTCGACCAGCTCGAACGGGCGGCGGCCGAGCTGTGGGAGCTCTGCGTCGCGGCCGGCGACCACATGCTGAGCCACGGCTGGTTGGAGCGCATGGGCGTGCCCCGCGAAGCGCACGACCTGGTGCGCCGGAGCTGGGACACCGAGCCACCGGCGCTCTACGGGCGCTTCGACTTCCGCTACGACGGCACCGGCCCCGCCAAGCTGCTCGAGTTTAACGCCGACACCCCGACCAGCCTGCTGGAAGCGGCGGCCATCCAGTGGTTCTGGGTGGAGGACCGCTTCCCCGACGCTGATCAGTGGAACTCCATCCACGATCGGCTGGTCGCCAAGTGGCGCGACATCGCCCAGTCGTGGAAACCCGACGGTCCGCTGCATGTCTGCTGGACCGAGGCGGAGGAGTCCGGCGAGGACATGATGAACGTCGGCTACCTGGCCGAGACGGCGCGCCAGGCGGGACTCGACGTGGTCCTGCTCCCGATCGAGGAGCTGGGCTGGGATTACGACAACGAGCGCTTCGTCGGCCTGGAGATGGAGCCCGTTCGCATGCTCTTCAAGCTGTACCCGTGGGAGTGGGCGCTCGACGACCCCTTCGGGCTGTTCGCCCTGGAGACGCTCTGGGTGGACCCCGTGAGCGGGCCCGACCCCCACGGCGGCCGGGGCACGATCTGGGTCGAGCCCATCTGGAAGATGCTGTGGTCCAACAAGGCGCTGCTGGCCGCCCTCTGGGAGGTGGCCCCCGGTCACCCCAACCTCCTGCCCGCGTACCTCGACGGGCCCCACGACCTGGTCGACTATGCCAGCAAGCCGTTGCTCGGCCGCGAGGGGGCCAACGTCACGTTGGTCCAGGGCGGCCAGGTCCTGACCAAGGGCCCCGACCAGGAGTACGGCGACGAAGGATTCGTCCACCAGGGCTTGGCCGTCCTTCCCGACTTCGACGGAGCCCACCCCGTGCTCGGGGTGTGGCTGGTCGACGGGCAGCCGGCGGGCCTCGGCGTGCGCGAGTCCGACTCGCTCATCACCGACAACCAGTCCCGTTTCGTCCCACATCTCATTGAAGGCTGAATCTGATCAGATGGCTGAGAGCCAGGAGGCATTGTCATGACCAGCGCGGACTGGACCGAGATCGCCCATGGACTCGGGCGCACCTTTTCCTACCTGGGCGTCGGGGTGGTGCTGCTGGCGGCCGGTTTCCACGTGCTGGACATGTTGACGCCCGGCAAGCTGGCCGACTTCATCATGACCCAGCGCAACCGCAACGCCGCCCGGGTGGCGTCGGCGGCCATGCTCAGCCTGGCCATCGTGATCGCCACCGCGGTGGTCACGACCAACGACGACTTCGCCTTCGGCCTGGTGTCGACGGCCATCTTCGGCGCCGTCGGGGTGCTGCTGCAGACCGTGGTCTATGTCGTGCTGGACTTCCTGACGCCCGGGAAGCTGGGCGACGTGGTGTGCGCCCCCGAGGACCATCCCGGCTCCTGGGTGCTGGCCGCCAGCCTGCTGGCCAGCGGTGTCATCGTGGCGGCCTGCATCAGCTAGCGCTGCGTGCTTCCGGCCGCTGGTCAGCGGTCCTGCAGCTCCTCGATAGACGCCGCCTTCCAGACGTCGCGGAAACCCCGGCCGTCGGTGCGCAGCTGGCCGCAGTACCGGCAGCGGACGCCGCCGTCGCCGGGTCCGCCGCAGTTGGGGCAGGGCGCTCCGGGTGGCACCGATGCCGGCGTGAGGTCGCTCTCCTCCTTACCGAAGGTCCACTCCTCGAGCCACGTCTTCTCCTTGTGATCGCCGACCTTCAAGCCGATCCGGTTCACTTTGTAGTCGGTGCTGCGGGCGGTGAAACGCACCAGGATGCAGTCCCAGCCGTCCTCCAGCCACGCCCCGGTGATGCGAGCATCGAGCACCGCCAGGTGTTCGACGACGGGACGCAGGTCGTCGTTGCGCATGGCGTCGATACCCTCGCGGTGGGCGTCCCACAGCTCGTCGAGCATCCACGGGCGGCTGGCGTCGGCATCGAGCTTCGACCAGTTCTCGGTCACGTCCTCGAACACCCCCTGCGCCTCCCGCAGGAACGGGCCCAGCTCCCAACCGGGGTCACGGACCCGCATGGCGTCGAGGTACTCCTCGATCTCGGCGCCGGCCTGGTACTCGCTCGGCGGGGCGCCCCGGTCCTCGGTGACCCAGTCGTCGGCCATTGGCCCCAGAGCCTATGGCTGTCGGGCGCTCAGGGCCCGGTCACGAGGAACGTCGAGAACTGCCACACGTCCTCGGCGGGTGGCCTTGGCCGGCCGTAGCCGGCAAAGGGGTCGGCCCAGTTGTCGAGCGGCGTCCAGTCGACGGCCCGGGAGACGAACGGGCCCAGGTAGGGGCGGGCGTGGGCCAGCACCTCTTCGTAGGGAAGGTCGTCGGGAAGGCAGACTCCCTCCGAGGGATTCTCGAGCAGCCACTGCAACGCGCCCAGCACCGCCGCTGCCACCTGCAAGGTCGTGGCGTTCTGATGGGGCACCAGGCGGCGGGCTTCGTGGATGTCGAGCAGGGAGCCGATCCACCAGCTGGTGAAGGCGTGGCCCATGAGCAGGCAGCCCAGCTCGTCGCGGCCATCGACGATGTCGTCGTTCATGATCCGCTGCTCGGGCTGCAACACGTCGTTACGCATGTGCAGCTCGTGCAGGCTGGCGATGGCGGCGTCGGCGGGGCAGTAGGCGTAGTGGACGGTAGGGCGGTAGACCGCCGCACCGTCTGCGGTGACGGTGAGGGCCTCGGCGATGGAGAACGCCTCGCCGTGGCGGATGACCATGCCCACGATCTCGCCGCACGGCACCCAGGACCGAACCCAGGTCCGGCAGCCCGGATAGGCCAGGCAGATCTGGTGGCGGGGGCCGTGGGCGTGGCGCTGGGCCAGGGCCGGCAGGGTCTTCTCGTGCGTCCCCCAGCCCATCTCGGCCGGGGCGATCCCCTCCTCGTAGAAGCCCTCGACCGACCAGGTGTTGACGAACTCGTTCTCCCGTTTGGGTCGCCCGCTGATCTGGGTGTCCCGTTCGGAGATGTGGATCACCTTGATCCCGAGGGCCTGGGCGACCACGTTCCACGAGCCGTCACCCCGGGCGGCGACGAGCGCGTCCCGGGTCGGCCCAGGCGCGGCGACGAGCGCGTCTCTGGAGGGCCCAGGCGCGGCGCCGGCCAGCACTCGGTCGGCGATGTCCGCCAGCGCCGCCTTGGTGAAGTGCGACACCAGGCCGGGATTGGCGCCGTGGTCGAGCACTGCGGTCGGGCCGCGGTTGTCACCCCACCGGGCGATCATGGCCCGAAGCGCCATATGGCGGGCGTACAGGGTCCGGGCAACGGGCGCTTGGCGGCCGACGCCTTGGTACGGATCCCACACTTCGAGCGAGGCGTTGACATAGCGGACACCGTGCTCCCGGCACCACTGGAGAAGATCGGCGGTCCCGATATTCCATGCCAGGTCCACGATCACGTCGCCCGGGCCGACATGGGTGGCGAGCAACTGGCGATAGTTGTCCTCGGTGATGCGCGCCTCGACGAAGGTGGCGCCGTGCTCGATGACAAAACGAGCGGCCTCGCCCACGTCGGCGA
Organism: Acidimicrobiaceae bacterium; assembly: GCA_030838025.1. Classification (GTDB taxonomy): domain Bacteria; phylum Actinomycetota; class Acidimicrobiia; order Acidimicrobiales; family Palsa-688; genus JALYXV01. Next base: position 2,603 of record JAUTXM010000359.1, on the reverse strand, counting down.
AGTCGAGCACCGTGTACTGCGACGGCGCGGCATCGACGTGGGCGAACAACAACGGCAGGGTGCAGCGGGCCACGCTGCCCAGGCCGATGACCAGGATCCGGCCGGGGTAGCTCATGTACGAAACACGTCGACGCCGGCCGACCACGTGCCGAGCACGTCGAGGCCGGCCACCTGCGAGGGGTGAACCGAACGGGGGTCGGCGGACAGCAGGCACAGGTCGGCCCGCTGGCCGACCGCCAGCCGACCGGCCAGGGACTCCTCGAAGGCTTGGAAGGCCACCCCTTCGGTGTAGGCCGCCAGGGCCCGGTCGATCGACAGTCGCTGCTCGGGCAGCCAGCCGCCGGGGGGCTCGCCATTCGAAGTCTGGCGGCTGACGGCCACGGCCAGGCCGTCCAGCGGCCGCATCGACGTCACCGGCCAGTCGCTCCCGAAGCTGATGCGGGCCCCGAGGCGGGCGAGTCCCCCGATGGGGTATTGCCAGGCCGTCCGGGGCCAGCCCAGGCGGGGCTCGGTGAGCCTGGTCATGACCCGGTCGCGCTGGGCCCAGAGCGGCTGGAAGTTGGTGATGACCCCGAGGGGGGCGAAGCGGGGCAGGTCCTCAGGCTGCACCAGTTGCGCATGGGCGATCACGGCCCGGCGGTCACGGGCACCGTTGACCCGGCCGGCACGCTCGATGGCGTCGAGCGCCGACCGTACGGCTCCGTCGCCGATGGCGTGAATGTGCACCCCGAACCCGTCGGCGTCGAAGGCGGCAACCGCTAGGGCCAACTCGGACGGCTCCCAGTTGGCGATGCCGTGCGAGCACGGGTCGTCGGCGTACGGCTCGACCAGGTCGGCTGTGCCCGCTTCGAGGATCCCGTCGGCGAAGAACTTCACGCTGGTGACCGCCAGGGCGTCGCCGGGGCCGCCGCCCACGTCGGATCGGATGGCATTGAAGTCGGCCCGCTGGTCACGCCAGCGCTGCGGATCGGCCCGCAGCGCCAGCGCCATCGGGCACGGCAGCCCGCCCGCGGCCGCCAGCCGGGTGTACACGGCGACGTCGCTCGGGGCGACCGAGGCGTCGAGCCCCCAGACGATGCCGTGGGCAACCATTTCCCGCAGGGCCCGGCGCAGACCCAGTTCCTTGTCGGCGCCGGTCGGCAGGGGTGCGTGGGCCGCCACTTGCTGGGCCGCCTCCTCGAGCAGGGCGCCGGTGGGCGAGCCGTCGGGATGGCGAACGAAGCGACCGCCGTCGGGGTCGGCGGTGGTGTCGGTGATGCCGGCTACGGACAGGGCGGCCGAGTTGGCCCAGCCCGAGTGGTGATCTGACGCCCACAGCAACACCGGCCGGTCGTCGACGACCTGATCGAGGAGTTGGGCCGTGCCCAGGCCTCCCGGAAGGAGGGCCGGGTCGTAGCCGGCTCCGGTGATCCAGCGCCGAGCGGGGTGCTCATGGGCGTGCTCGGCCACCCGGCGCAACAGGTCGTCGACCGAGGTGGCACCGTCGAGGTGCACACCAGCCTTCCAGTAGCCGCCCCAGAGCGGGTGGAGGTGACCGTCCCGGAAGGCAGGGACGATCGTGCCGTCGCCGACATCGACCACCCGGGTGCGCCCCCCGCCGGGGGCGCCCGCCAGGGCCTCGTGTCCCAGGGCCACGATGGTGCCGCCCGAGACGGCAACGGTCGCGGAGTCGTGCCGGCCCCGGAAGACCAACGTCTCACCGGGGTCGCGGTCGTCGTCGGGGCCGACCTGGACGGCCATCGGCTGGGCGAAACCCTCAGGCGAGAGACGCCGTCAGCGGCTCGCCGCGAGCTTCGTGATCGACGACCGGGAGGCCATCGACGTAGGTGACGGTGTTGGTGCGCACGGCATGGACCCGGGGACCGGGGGTGATGATGCCCACCAGGTTGAGGGGGTCGGTGGCCGAGATGTGCACCGTCTCGCCGTCGCGGGGGCTGCGCCGCACGCTTCGGAGTTGTTCGACCGCCTCGGGCAGGGCGTACTGCTCGCCGGTAAAACCGGTGACGAACCGGCCGCCTCGCGCCGTGCCCCGCGCTTCCATCCGCCGCAAGGCCCACAGCACGTCTCGCCACGGTATGGCCAGCGTTTCACGGGCCACGAGGTCGCGGAAGACCACGCCCCAGCGGGCCAGCAGCTGCTCGGCCACCGCCTCGGCCAGCTCGTCGCGATCGGCCACCTCGCCGGCGGCCGGGAGAAGCGACCAGCGTCCCCCGCCGCTGGCCGCGGCGCTGGCGGCGTTGGCGGCGCCGCTGCGACCTGCACCTATGGCGGCACTAGCGGCGCTGGTGCGACCAGCGCCCGTGGCGGGGGCGGCGGCGCCCGTCTGGTAACCGGCGCCCGTCCCGTAGCCGGACGCGCCCCGGCGGAGGCCTCGACGGCCCTGCCATTGCCGTTGGTGGGATGCCACCTGGCGGCCCGCCAGCAGCGACCGAATGGCCGAGAATCCGTCGGCCGTCAAGAGGCCCCGGGCCACGCCGTCCCAGAGGGCCGTTTCGACCTCGGCCGGCAGCCGGCGGGCCGCGGTCGCCAGCTCGGGCAGGAACATGGCGCCGAACTCCCGGAGCGCCCCGATGATGTCGTGGCTGGCGCCCGCGGTGGGCTCC
>JAUTXM010000351.1 GCA_030838025.1 Acidimicrobiaceae bacterium | reverse complement strand
CGGGGACGACCACCAGCGCCGCCCGGCCCCCGGCGGTCGCCACGAAGGCCACCGACCGAGCGTCGGGCGACAACCGGGGCTCGGCCAGGACCCGCCCGCGGCCGCACATGGCGCCCGTGATGGCAGGCGTTGCTACCCCCGCTTCGGCAGGATCGGGGCGTCGCGGCCCGTGCCACCCGATTTGGAGCTCGAAGCCGGCCGGCTTTCCTCGTGGTAGTCCTCTTCCACGTTGACCGACCAGACGTCGTGATCGGCACCCAGCAGGTTTTCCACCGTCAGCATGGCGGTGTACATGGAGTGGTCCTGGTTGTTGTACTTGTGCATCCCGTTGCGGCCGACCGGAAACACGTTGGCGGCGTGCTCCGCCAGCCACGCCCGCAACACATCCACATTGGCCTTGTAGTCGGCGTCGTAGTGGGGGTAGGCCTTCGGCATCCGCACCACGTACCCCGCCTCCACCAGGGAGGGATCCACCAGGCCGAGGAGCTTCAGCTCGCGCTTGCCGAGCTCGACCAGGGCCTCGTCGCTCATGGTCCAGTACTCGTCGCCCTCGAAGACGAAGTACTCCAACCCGAGGCACGTCTTGCCGTCCTTGACGAGGTAGGGCGACCAGGAACCGAAGTTCTGAATCCGACCGACCTTCACCTCGGGAGAATGGATATAGATCCAGTTGTCGGGGAAACCGGCGGACTCGGGCACCACGAGGGCGACCGTCAGGAAGTCCCGATAGTGGAGGTCGTCGGCCGCGTCCTTGACCTCGGCGGGAACCGGCGGGTCCATGGATCGCAACAAGGCGGTGATGGGCATCGAGGAGATGACGGCGCTGCACGGGTAGACCGTCTCGGAGCCGTCCTCCGATTTGGCCACGACCGACACCGCGACGCCCTCGGCGTGGCGGATCGCACTGGCGGCAGTGTTCATGAGCACCTTGGTGCCCGCCGCCTCGACCTTTTCCCGGCACCGTTCCCACATCATCCCCGGGCCGTACTTCGGATATTGAAACTCCTCGATGAGCGACGCGATGTCCTTCTGGTTCCGCTTCGGGAGGACGGCGTTCCAGACCGCTTTGGAGAGCGACAGGTTCTTGATCCGCTGCGCCGCCCAATCGGAGGGCAGTTCCGTCGCCGCCACGCCCCAGACCTTCTCGGTGTAGGTCTTGAAGAACGTCCGGTAGAGGCGGTAGCCGAATCGGGCCGCGACCCATCCTTCGAGGTTGGTCTGATCCTTGGGTGGCCGCACCCGAGCCCAGACGTAGGAACCGACGCAGCGCGCCGCCTCGACGGGACCCAGGTTGGACAACGCGTTTTGCGCCTTGAGCGGGTAGTCGAAGTACTTCCCCTGGTAGTAAATGCGGCTCATTCGGGGCCGGAGCAGGAAGTCTTCGTCGGGCAGGATCTCGTGCCACAGGTCCTCGACCGCCCGCACCTTGGTGAAAAACCGGTGACCGCCGATATCGAATCGCCAACCGTCACGTTCGGCCGAGCGGCTGATGCCGCCCACGACCGAATCTGCTTCGAGCACGGTGGCGGGCTTGCCCGCCTTGGCCAACTGGTAGGCGGCCGTGAGGCCGGCGGGACCGGCACCTACGATGACGACGTCGTTGGCGGCCGCCGGATTGCTGTTACTCAAATGCCCTCCAGGGCTGTTGGGGGTGGGACGTCACTCGGGGAATCGAGTGAGTGACGCGTACTCGGAATACGTCCCGGGATTGGCCGCCACCCAGACCTGGCTGTTGCGCTTGGTCGACAACCACTCCATGAGCCGGGTGCATTTGTGCTCCGTGCCCGGGTAGTTGGGGTTCTGGACGAACCAGAGGTCGTGGCCCGCGGCGAGGGTGAGCATCTGCTCGGCGAACTGTTCCACGTTGGTGGCATGGATGACCTTGCGGTAGTCGACCCAGTTGATGCGCTGGGGTGGATCACCCCGAGGGAAGGTGAACTGCTCCACCGTGGCGGTGATCAGGCGCGACGTGGCCGGGCCCAGCTGGTCGGGGCAGTACAGCACCAGGTCGTTGGGACTGGCTTCTTTGTTGATGACGCTGGCGATCCGCACGGCCTCGGTCCGCTGGGTCAGATCGGCGCCGATGCCGACGATCAGCCCCGCCACGGTGGTCCAGGCGAGGACCGCTGCCAGCACCCGGCGGTCGGCGAACACGGTTGCGCCCAGCGCCCCGAGCAGGATGAACAGCGGGAAGACGGCGGCGGTGTAGCGACCCACGAATGCCGCCTGGGCGACTGCGCCGCACGCCACCGCAACCATGAGCGTGCCCATGAACACAAAGGCGATGGGGCGAGACTCGCTCCTCGCCTTGAGCTTGACCAGCACGTGGTGGCCGTCGATCGACTCCCCGAAAATGCCGAGCAGGACCAAGGTGTACAGCGACAGGCTGAGCGCCGCCCCCCAGGGACCGCCCCCCGCGTACTGGCCGAGCACGCTCAAGATGTCGCCCAGCCCGGCGGCGTTGGACCATGGCGTGCCGGTGTGGAAGGTCTGGAAGACGAACGAGGGCAGCCAGGGCAGGAAGGCCAGTGAGCCGAAGGCCATGGCCCGCAGGCAAATCCAACTGGCCCGCCGGGCCGCCTCGTCGACTTCGTCAGCGCCCGCGTCCATGCCGCGGAGCCGGGGCCGCTTGGCCCGTACCAGGAGCCACAGACCGGTGACCCCGACCAGGTAGAGGCCCCAGTAGTGGGTGTACAGCACCAATGCCGTGACGGCGCCGACCCAGACCAGGCGGCTGGTGGTCGGGCGTTCGAGCGCCCGGGCCAAGGCCAGGAAACCGAGCAGCGCCCACACGATCATGAGGGCGTACATTCGCGCCGCGGTGGCGTAGCTGATGGCGAAGGGGGAACTGGCCATGAGCAGCAGGGCCGCCCAGGCCAGACGCCGGCCGCCCAGTCGTTTGCCCGCCACCCAGGTCAACGGCAAGGCGACCAACGACGCCAGCCCCGACAGGGCCCGCACCGCGAAGTTGCCGTCGCCGAACGCCAGGATCCAGAAGTGCAGCAAGGCGTAGTAGAGGGGCGGGGCACCGTCGTGGCGCAGGGCGCCGGGAATCTGCCCGAGGGGCAACCGGGCGATGTTGACGCTCAGCGCCTCGTCGAGCCACAGCTGTGACGGGGTGATGAAGCGCAGGACCACTCCCACCGCCACCAGGCCGGTGGCCACCGGGAGGGCGTAGCGCAGCACCTGGTCGATCCGTTGTGGCAGCGGGACGCGGGCCGGGGGGAGGACTTCAACGACATCCGCCGAGGCCAACTCGGTCTCGACAGTGGTGCCCACGACAGCAAACTACCCACTTAGCCGGCTCCGGGCACATCACGACCCGGCCCCGTCTTGTACATTCCCGACCTATGACGACCGGATCGACCGCCCAAGCACCCGACCGCAATCTGGCCATGGAACTGGTCCGGGTAACCGAGGCAGCCGCCTTGGCCGCCGCCCGGTGGATGGGACGAGGCGACAAGGAAGGCGCCGACGGTGCGGCGGTGGACGCCATGCGCGTCGTGCTCAAGACCCTACCCATGGACGGCATCGTGATCATCGGCGAGGGTGAGAAGGACGAAGCACCCATGCTGTACAACGGCGAGCGGATCGGCGACGGGACCCCGCCCGGGGTGGACGTGGCGGTGGACCCGGTGGACGGCACGACGCTGACGGCGCTCGGACGAGGCAATGCGCTGGCCGTCATCGCGGCCAGCGAGCGGGGCACCATGTTCGACCCCGGGCCCTGTGTCTATATGGAGAAGATTGCCGTCGGGCCCGAGGCCGCGTCGGTCATCGACATCACCGTGTCGGCATCGGAGAACATCGAGGCCGTCGCCAAGGCCAAAGGCGAATCGGTCCAGGACATCACCGTGGTGATCCTCGACCGGCCCCGACATGAGGCGCTGATCGCCGAGGTACGGGCCACGGGAGCGCGGATCCGCCTCATTCCCGACGGTGACGTGGCCGGCGCCATCTCGACCGCGTGGCCCGAATCGGGGGCGGACATCCTGCTCGGGATCGGCGGCACGCCCGAGGGCGTGATCGCGGCCGCGGCGCTGAAGTGCATGGGCGGGGAACTGCAGGGCCGGTTATGGCCTCGCAACGATGGCGAACGTCAAG
>JAUTXM010000342.1 GCA_030838025.1 Acidimicrobiaceae bacterium | reverse complement strand
CCGGCCAAGGTGACCTTCGAGCGGGAAGGGATCTACACCGACCCGGAGTCCGGCAAGCCCGTTGCTGCCACGACCCGCTACACCTACGGCGACGGTGAGGACCGCTACGTGGTGGCGTTCACCCGCACCCACGACCTGTCGGTCGACCGGATGATCGACACGGTCAAGGGCGTCAAACGCATTGCGGCCAAGCTGGCGCACTTCGACGGCGCGTACCTCCGCTTCGTCGGTGACATCGAGATATCCCGCTATCGCGGTGCTGAGCTGGTCGAGACCCACAAGGACGACGCGATCTGGGAATTGATGTACTTCGGCCACGCCCGCGACCAGTAGTGCAGCTGAACTCACCGCGAGCGACCCCAGTCGGAATCAAAGGCGACGGGTTCGCCCGGCCTGAGTCGCGTCTGGGATGCAGCCGCCGCCGCCGACTTCGTCAGCAGGCTCCCCTACCTGTTCGGATCTCGTGGTCGTGGTCCCGGCCGGCAGGCGCAAGGGACGCTGCCTCCGCGGCGCTCGGCCAGGCGCTCTACGCCGGTTACCCCTTGGCGCCAGCGCCTGGGGCGCTGCTGAACCAGGCGCCGATCGCGGCCAGACAGGCGAGGCCGATTGCCGCAATGCCGTGCTTGATGTGATGGTGCGTGCTCCCCGCGGCGTGGCCTGGGAAGAAGCCCGGTAGGGCGTCCGCGGTCTGGGTGAAGTACACGATGGCGACGATCACGAACACCACGGCCACCAACAGCAAAACGCCGGTCAGCGGGCGAAACTTGGTTCTGCTGGTCACGCTACGGGTCCTCCTTGGGACGGATGCGCCGGTGCGCCCGGGAGGAATCGACCCTCCATCCCCCCGAGAAAATGTCGGGTGCTCTCGTTGAGCTACAGGCGCCTGCGAGCCCGATGATAGAGACGATTGGGTCGGAGGGTCGTCATGGCGCTTGGACGGCCACGCCTGTTCTCAGGCGGCGGCCGGGGTGGAGGGCACAGTCGTGGACCTGGCCGCGCCGGCGGACGTCGGGGCGTGGGCGATGCGCGTGGCGGAGACGGTCGTTCCGGTCCGCGAGCCGACGACCGTGACCTCATTGCCGACCGCGAAGTCGGTTGCCGCCAGCGGCGCCGCTTTGGTCCCGTACCTGGTCTCTGGGGTCACCGTCACGGTGATCGCCACGCCCTTGACGGTGACGCTCCACGTCTCGCCCGAGATAGCCGTCACGGCGCCTCGTACCGCGGGGTGCTTCCCCTTGGCCCCACTGGCCGATGCCCCCGCCCCTGATGCGCCGGGAAGCGTGGTTGGGCTCGGCGAGACGGGGGCGGCATGACTGGTGCCGTCCGCTCCGGTCAACGCGAGCATCAGGACCACTCCGAGAACCAGGCAGGTCGCGGTGGCTACCAACACCAGCCCGAAATGCTTGCGGATGCTGCACTTGATGCGGTTCATCTCGCCATGGTCAGCGGGCCGGATGAACGAACGACCATGGAGATGTTCGGGATCCGTGATGATGGTCCGGGGATCGACGGCGGCCCTGGCTGGGGTGGACGGGGAGCAGCATGGGCACCCGGAACGGAACGAGATGTTCCAAGCTCCGGCGCCGGTCGCGGGCGTGTCAGCGGGTAGCTACCGTTTGTCTAGTCTCGGAACTGGGATTCTTCCCGGCAACCAGAAGGGGAATCACTCGATGCGACGAGACCACCTGAAGGCTCTTGCGGTCGCGATCGTCGTCGTTGCAGGCATGACCGTGCCTGCGGCCACGGCGGCGGCCGCCAACTCTCGGAACCCGATCGCGGGGTCCAAGCCGAGTTGGGCCCGCCCGGACACCAAGGTCGGGGCTCGGGCCGCGGCCGCGCAGCTGCAGTTCCGGGTGTACCTGCATGGCCGCGATGAGGCTGGAGCGGCGGCGACCGCGGCCGATGTGTCGAATCCGTCCAGCCCCAACTTTCGGCACTGGTTGTCCTCTGAGGAGTCTCTCGCCCGCTTCGGCCCCACCCTGGCGACGGTCAGCGCGGTCGAGCAGTGGCTGACCGGCGGCGGGTTCAATGTTGACGACGTGGCCGCCAATCGGCTCTACGTCGAGGCGACGGGTTCGGTGGCCCAAGTGCAGCAGGCCTTCGCCGTCCAACTCGGCACCTACCGGGTGAAGGGCCAGGACCTGCGGGCGCCCGACCGCGACCTCAGCGTGCCGGCCGACGTCGCGGGTCTCATCGACACCGTGGTCGGTATCGATCAGAGCCAGATGTTGTTCGTGCCGTCGGTCGTCCCCCCCGGCCAGGACGGTGCCAGCGGGTCGGCGGCGGCGCAGGCCGTGCCCAACACCGCGTTGGCCGGCCCCGGTACCGTGCCACCACCGGCAGGCTTCCGAAACGCCCCGCCGTGTTCGCAGTTCTGGGCTCAGAAGCTCGACAAGACCGATCCCCCGTACGGAGGCGGCTTCCCGTCGCCGCTGCCGTACGCCCCATGCGGCTACGTGCCCGACCAGCTCCGCTCGGTCTACGGCATGGATCAGGCGCTGGACCAAGGGATCCAGGGCCAAGGGGTGACCGTGGCGGTCATCGACGCCTTTGCGTCTCCGAACCTGTTTGCCGACGCCCAACAGTACGCCGCGCTGAACGACCCGGCCCACCCGTTGCGGCCCAGCCAGTTCGACGAACTGCTGTTCAAGACCAAAGCGAAGCTCGAGGCTCCCAACCGATGCGACGCCGCCGGCTGGTATGGCGAACAGACCCTTGACGTCGAGGCTGTGCACGCCATGGCCCCGAAGGCCAACATCTTGTACGTCGGTGGATCCGACTGCCTCGACGTGTCCCTGGACAAGGCACTAAACACCGTGGTGGCCCACCACCTGGCCCAGATCGTCACGAACTCCTACGGCGACCAAGGCGAGGACATCTCGGGAGCTGTGGTGCACGCATTCCAGACGATCGCCATCAACGCTGTTCTCGACGGCATCGGCGTCTACTTCTCGTCAGGCGACTCAGGCGACGAGGTGGCCAACCTGGGCGCCCCCTCGCCCGACTTCTCGGCGTCGAGTCCTTGGGTCACCGCCGTCGGGGGTACCAGCGTCGGTATCGGGGCCCGCGGCCAGCGGGTGCTCGAGACCGGTTGGGAGACCGGCAAGAGCACCCTCACGAACGGTGCCTGGGTGCCCCCCGCTCCCGGGGCCTTCCTCTATGGCTCCGGGGGCGGCACCAGCCGACTGTTCGCCGAGCCCTGGTACCAGCAGGGGGTGGTACCCAACTCCCTGGCCCGGCGGAACCAGCAGCCCGATCACAAGGGTCGCGTCGTGCCTGACATCGCGGCCGACGGCGACCCCAATACCGGCATGCTCATCGGCCTTACCCAAACCTTCCCCGACGGCACGTACTACAGCCAGTACCGCATCGGAGGGACCAGCCTCTCCTCCCCGCTCCTGGCCGGCATCATGGCCTTGGCCGACAGCGCGACCGGCTACGCCCACGGCTTCATCAACCCGTCGCTTTACCAGCGGTTGGCCGGGGGGCGGGCGCTCACCGATGTGCGCCACGTCACCGCCGCGGTGGTGCGAGTCGATTACGTCAATGGCATCGACGCGACCAGCGGCACCAGGACATCGGTGCGCAGCTTCGACCTGGCGGGCCTGGCGATCAAGACCACACCGGGCTACGACACCGTAACGGGCTTGGGCACGCCCAACGGCCTGGCCTTCCTACTGCTCGTGTAAACGACCAGACCAACCCGGCGCCAGTCCATCGCGCGGCCTGTTGGCCGCGCCCGGCAACCTCGCCCGCTCGCCCTCGAGCACGCGGCCGCGGACGCCGTGGCCGCACGTCTCATCGCCGCCCGGGTGGCCGGTTCTGCCCCGGCGCGTCAGGAAGCGACAAGGAAGCGCTCTCGCTGCTGTAACGACACCGATATAGCCCGGCAACGACCCCTCTCTAGGGTCGGCCGGCATGTATACAGAGGCGCACACAACCCCCTCGGCAGCCGCAGCGGCGCGGGTGGCGCGCCGTGCCCGACGCCCGTTCCTGCCCGACACGCTGCCCTGTCGCGCCGCCAATCCCACCTCAAGGAGGCCGTAACACATGTTTCCGTCCCGAACCACGCGGAAGGGTCGCGCAGGCACAACCGTCGGCAAGGCGGTCGCTCTGATGGGCGTCATCGCCCTGGCCGCCACCGCCTGCGGTACGTCCTCCAAATCCACGTCGTCGGCCACGACCGCGGCGCCGTCAGGCTCCACCACGACCGCAGCGGGCACCGGCGGCAGCTGCACCTCGCCCGCGGGCAAGACCGGCCCCGGGGTGGGCACCACGACCGTCGGGTTCATCTACGTCGGGTCGACCAGCGACTTCGGGTACAACCAGGCGGCCCACGCCGGGTCCGACGCCTTGAAGGCGGCGTGCCCCAACCTCAAGATCCTGGAGGCCCCGGAGACCCCGGAGACCTCCAACATGGTCACCGTGGCCGAGCAGATGATCGGCCAGGGGGCCAAGATCATCTTCTCGACCAGCTACGGCTACAAGGACTACGCCGTCACCCTGGCCGCCAAGCACCCCGACGTGGCGGTCCTGCAGCAGGGCAACCTGATCACCCCGCCCGTGGGGGCCAACATCAACACCTACTTCGGCGACGTGTGGCAGACCGTGTACCTGGGCGGCATCGCGGCGGCCAAGGCCACCAAGACCAACAAGCTCGGTTTCATCGCCGCCTTCCCCATCCCCCAGACCCTGCTCAACATCGACGCCTTCGAGCTGGGCGCCCAGACCGTCAACCCCGCCATCCAGACCTTCACCGTCTTCACCGGGGCCTGGTGTGACCCGGCCAAGCAGGCCGACGCCACCAACAGCCTCTTCGGCCAGGGCATCGACGTGTTCAGCCAGCACCAGGACTGCACCAGCACGGTCATCAAGACGGCCGAGTCCAAGGGCGCCTACAGCGTCGGCTACCACTACGACGCCCAGTCGTTGGCCCCCCAGGGTTGGCTGACCGGGTCGGAATGGCAGTGGGGACCGCTGTACACCACCATGGTCAAGAGCATCCTGGCCGGCACGTTCAGCGGGGGCCCGTTCAACACCAACTACACCGCCGGTTTCACGAGCAAGGACGTCGCGTCGCCCCTTTCCCTGGCGCCCTTCGGACCGTCGGTGACCAGTGCCACCAAGGACCTGATCGCGGCCGCCAAGGCCAAGATCCTGTCCGGGACGTCCCCGTACACCGGACCCATCACCGACCAGAGCGGGACGGTGCGGATCCCGCCCGGCCAGACCGCCACGGCGGACCAGTTGAGCAGCCTGTGCTACCTGGTCAAGGGCGTCGTGGGAACGGTCCCGGCCTGTAGCGCATGAGCAGTCCCACGTCGCAGGGTCGCGGGTTGGCGGTTGTCAACTCGCGGCCCTACCCGTGGCCCTACGACGACCAGGTCGGCCCCGAACGGACCGCGTTGCTCCTGGTCGGGCTGCAAGCGGGGCTGGTGCCGCGCTGCCCCGACGCCGCCGCGGCGCTGGGCGTCATCGCCACCCTCAGTTCCGCCGCCCGGCAATGGGGGGCGGTGGTCGTGGCCACCCGCCACGCGGCATCACCGGCCCAGCGCCGCCCGAGCGTGTTGCCCGTCCTCGGCGACTCGCAATGGGAGCTGCTGGCCGGGCTGCACCCCGACGCCGTCGTCGACGCCTTCGGGGTGGACGGCTTCAGCGGCAGTCCCCTGGCCCAATGCCTGGCCGGCCTCGACGTCGACCATCTCCTCGTCTGCGGGCTGGGCCTGGAGGGGCCGGTCCACTCGACGTTGCGCAGCGCCAACGACCGGGGGCTGGAGTGCCTACTGGTCATCGACGGTTGCGCCCCGCTCGACGCGTCCCTGGCCGGTGCCGGGGTGCGGATCATCGAGATGTCGGGCGGCATTTTCGGGGCGGTCGCGACCAGCGAGGACATATTGACGGCGCTCGGCGCAACCGAGCCGGCCCTCGCCGCCGATGGGTGAGCCGCCGCAGCACCGGCTGGCCAGGCACCCCGTTTGCGTTTTCCCCAGACCCCTTGGAGGTTGACGATGTTTGGCCTAGTTGAGGCAGAACCGTATCCCTGGCCATTTGACGGCGGCTTCGAAGCGGCCCGCACGGCGCTGATCTGCATCGACTGGCAGGTCGACTTCTGCGGCCCGGGCGGCTACGTGGACGCCATGGGGTACGACCTGAAGCTGACCCGGGCGGGGCTCG
>JAUTXM010000471.1 GCA_030838025.1 Acidimicrobiaceae bacterium | reverse complement strand
CCGTTTCCAGAAGAAGTCAATCGCCGAATGATCTCGGTCCTGGCGGCGTTGCATCTCGCACCGACGGAAAGCAACCGTCGCAACCTGCTGGCCGAGAATGCCAAGCCGGCGGAAATAGTGGTCACCGGCAATACCGCAATTGATGCCTTGCATTGGGCATTAGCCCAAACGGCGCCAATTTCCGACGCGGCACTGGAACCGCTGCGAACGTGCGCGAGGCGACTTGTCGTTGTTACCGCCCACCGCCGCGAGGCATGGGGAGCTCCGCTAGCCGGCATCGCCGAGGCGGTTGCCGATATCGCCCGGGATGAGCCGGACATCTTGATCATTTTCCCTGTCCATCGCAATCCGGTCGTACGCGACATCGTCATGCCCGCCCTCGAAGGCGTGCCCAACGTCCGCCTGCTCGAGCCGCTGGGATACCTGGATTTCGCCCGCTTGATGACGTGGTCGTACCTGATTCTCACCGACAGCGGCGGCGTCCAGGAGGAGGCCCCGAGCCTCGGAAAGCCGGTGTTGGTCCTACGCGATGCCACGGAGCGCCCAGAGGCGGTCGAATACGGGACGGTCAGACTTGTCGGTACCGATCGGGCGACCATCCATGCCGCCACGATCTCGCTGCTGAGGGACCATGGCGCCTATGACGCCATGGCCCACGCCGTCAATCCCTATGGTGATGGCCAAGCGGCCCGTCGTATCGTCGCTGCCGTCGCCCACCTTCTCCGAGAGGGACCACCGGCCGACGAGTTCTCGGTGCCGATTTCCTGAAATGCGCGCCCGCCCTTCGGGCGCCAGAGCCTTAGCGGACATAGGTAAATAGACCCGGCAGGATTGATGACGGTCGTGACGGGTAAAGAACACCGACAGGATGGAACTCGGAACAAGTCGGTTATGGGACGTGACAGGCGCGTGTGTTGTGCTCACTACAGGCGAATGGGAGTCTCCGGCGGGGAGCTCAGGGTCGCAGGGGCCGGGCGAGGACATCGGACTCGAGGTCCGGTCGGCACCACTCGGGTTGACCATTCGGGAGATCGATGTCTTGCGCTTGATCGGCGACGGCTACAGCGTCTCGGGTATCGCCACCATGCTGAGCTACTCCGAGAGCACCATCAAGAAGGTGTTACACGGGGCGATGCGTAACATGGGGGCCAAGAACCGGACCCATGCGGTCGCGATCGCCGTGCGGGCGAAGGTGATTTAGCTCGCTTCGGCCGGCCCGGCCTCGTCCCAGATCCTGCGTTCGGTGCCATTCGGGTCGTCGAGCACCTGGCACTCGGCATCGAACACCATCGTCGATCGCCCCGGCGGCGCATACCGCGGCCAGGGGGGGAGTAGGGGTGTTGTGGGATCGCCGCGGGTGGCGAACGACAGCCAGGCCGCATGCATGGCCGCCGCCAAGGACCTGCGACCGGGCGCCTCGCCGGTGAAGAGTTCCACCCCGGGAACATCGACCAGATTCCACACGAACGGGATGTCCAGGGCATGGGTCGCGCCCAGGCGGCCGCCCGCGGCCGGGCTGGTCCAGTCGAAGCGGTACATCCACACCGGAGCCGCGCGAGCGGTCGTGAGCCCCTCCGCCAGACGCAGGGCGGGGATGCGAAACACCAGGTCGGTTGTCACCGCCACCAGCAGCTCGGCCCTGGCGACCCCGTCGAGCCCGGCAGCCGTGGCGACCCCATCGAACCCGGCTGCCCCGTCAAGCCCGGCGCGGGCGGCCCGGTAACCACCCTCGAGGCGGCGCCACAGTGAGGCGCCGATCGTGGCCCCGAGACGCCGGTCGAGCTGGTCGGCCGACATCTCCCCGATACCGCGGTCGAACGCCAGGAACAAGGTCATCTCGTCCCTGTTGGTGCCCACGATCACCGGGATGTCCGCGCCCCGTCCGGCCGCGATGGCCCGGTCGGGAGCTTCGGCGACGTTGACACCATCGACGACCGGTCGAAACGCCAGATAGGAAGCGGCGTCGGAACTGCCCGTGACCGCAACCTGCGCCTCGAGGATTCGCTCGACCGGCGCCGCCACCAGGTCCTCGACCGGTCCGCCTAGGGCCGCCAGCAGCCGCTCGGTGACGTGCTCGGCCTGGTCCCTCGTCCGGTACGCCGACGCGGCCCCGCTTTGGAGGATGGCCCGGTGGAACAGCCCGCCCGCCGCGGGCATGGCCAGCATCACGCCGATGCTCATGGCACCGGCCGACTCGCCGAAGACCGTCACCTGCGCCGGGTCACCACCAAAGGCGGCAATGTTGTCCCGGACCCAACCCAGGGCGGCCAGCTGGTCCAAGATCCCGCAGTTTCCAGCCTCTCGGTAGCGGTCACCGGCCACCGCGCCGAGCTCCAGGAACCCCAGGGCACCGAGGCGGTAGTTCAACGTGACGACCACCACCTCGCCGCCGGCCGCGAACCTGCCTCCGTCGTACCAGCGGGCCGAGCCCGAACCGCCGATGAAGGCGCCGCCGTGGATCCACACCATGACGGGAAGCCCGGCGCGCCCGTCCGTCGGAGCGAACACATTCAGGTAGAGGCAGTCCTCACTCCAGCGCCCTGGCTGGCCGCCGACCAATCCCTGCAAGGGTGAGATCGCCTGGGGCGCCGCCGGCCCGAACCGCGAGGCGTCACGGACCCCCTTCCAGGGCGGGGGCGGTTGCGGCGGGCGGAAGCGCAGCGGGCCCACGGGTGGGGCGGCGTAGGGCACGCCACGCCACTGGATCACGGGCCCCTTCTGGACTCCCGACAGCAGACCGGATCGCGTCAGCACCAGCGTGGATCGGGCGCCGGCCGCAGATGTGCTCAGCCGGCTGTCCCCGGCGGCGACGAAGCGCCACCCACCGCCGGGGCGCTTCCCACTCCCGGGCTGGCCGCCCACGCGTTCAGGCTGTCGAGGCGACCGGCGATGTTGACGGCGTGATCGCCCAGCCGTTCGTAGAAGCGGCCGATCAAGGCCATGTCCATGGTCACCGACGCCGACATGCTGCTGCTTGCCACCTCGGCGATGAGGCTGGTGTGGAGGTCGCGCAGCTCGTCCCGGGCGGCGTCGAGGCTCGTGGCCGTGACCTCCCGGAAGTCCCACGCCCGGCGCAGCTCCTGCCACATCGCGGTCACGATGTCGCCGCTTCGCGTGACCAGGGCCCGGGCTCGGGGAGTGAGCGCCCCCGAGATACCGAGTCCACCGCGCCACGCGATCTCCGCCGCCAGGCCCGCTGACTGTTCGAGTTCGGGGATCGCCCGGACCACCGCCAGCAGGTAACGCAGATCGCTCGCCATCGGCGCCTGGCGGGCCATGAGCACCTCGACCTGCTGGGCCACCTGCTCGTACAACGGGTCCGACCAGTTCTTGCGCGACACGATCTCGACCGATGCCGTGCGATCGTCGCGGAGGAGTGCCTCCGTCGCGTCGGTGACCTCCTGGCACACCAGGTGCACAAGCTCGGACAACTTGGCGTCCACGGCGGCCAACTCGTCGTGGAAGCGGGACCGCAAGGCGGCTGCTGGTTCCACGAGAACCCAGCTTATCCCTGGCCTCGTCCGGTCGGACCCGGCCAGTACCCTGGACCGCCATGTGTGGGATCATCGCCGTCCTGCGACGCCGTTCGTCTCGGCCCACGCCCCAGCTGGCGTCGGTGCTGGCGCGACTCGACCTCGGGGTGGCCCGCCTCGGCGACGCGGTGGCCGGTTTCGACGGGTCCGAGGGCCGTAGTCACGAGGAACTGGCGGCGATCGCAGGACTGCTCGAACAAGTCGACCGCGAGCTTCGCGGCCCCCCCGGACTGGCGTGCCTCATCGGGCACCGCGGCGACGGCCCCGGGTTCGAGGAGCACGGGTACGACCAGGTGGAGGTGCGCGGGTTGGTGCTCGCGGCCATGGCCGACCATCTCGAGGAGACCCTGGACACCGGCAAGGTGCTGTGGTCGCCGGAATATCTCGAGGCGGTCAACGAGGTCCTGGTCCGGCTCCGTGACGTCATCTGGGCCATCGGCCGGGACCGTCCCGACACGGCGCGGGAGGTGCTGGGTCTGGCCCGTCTGTCCCTCGATGGCGACGGACAACTCCCGGCCCCGGCCCGCGACGCCCTGTGGTCCGTCCAGGTGGCCCTGTCCGCCCTCGACCGCCTGGAGGTCCGGGGCCGGGACTCGGCGGGGCTGCACCTGCTGGTCACCGGCCACGGGATCGATCTGCAACGGCCCGAGATCCAGGCCATGCTCGGCGCCCGGGCCAACGATCCTCTGTTCACCTCGATGGCGCTACGGACCCCGCTCGGCCACCTGAGCCTGGTGTACAAGGCGGCGGCCGAGATCGGGGAACTGGGCGACAACACCCGGGCGCTGCGGGCCGCCATCACGAGCGATCCGTTGCTGCACCTGGCCCTGGCGGACCCCGATGCCGAGGTGAC
>JAUTXM010000230.1 GCA_030838025.1 Acidimicrobiaceae bacterium | reverse complement strand
TATCGCTTTGGGTCCACTTATCGTCGCTCAACAGCAATAAGTGCGCCCAAAGCGCCAACTGACACCCAGAAGTTCGGGGACCGGGACTGGCGCACGACCCGTCCGCGCCGCACGCCCGCACGCACGTACGACCCGACCGACCGCGCCCCTCGTGGCCCGACTACCCCCGAACGGGCGCCTCGAGCAGCGTTGCCAGCGTCAACGCATTGGCCACGGCGTCGCCCCGCCAGCAGTTCTCCATGATGAGGTGCACCTCGCTGGTTGACGCGGCCAGCTCACGTACCCGCAGCGCCACGTCGGCCAGTTCGGGGTCGCTGTAGCGGTACGGCCACGGCCAGGGGTCGTCCTCGATGGCCCGGCGGCCGACGAAGCGCACCACGGCCACGTCCGACGTCGCGGCCATCACCGACGGCATCGCACGGGGCCCGGCCAGCGGACCGTCCGTGCACACGAAGCCGATGTCGTGGGCCTCCAACCACTCCAAGGTGTCCTCGCACACCGCGCCGACCAGCCACTTGGGGCTTCGGAAGTCGACCGCCACCCGGTAATCGGCCAGGCGCTGCCGGGCCGCGACCAACGCCGAGCGGGTCTCGGCCTTGGGTGTGAACCACGACGGGTACTGCAGGATCACCACGCCCAACCGTCCCGCGGTGTGCAAGGGTCGCAGGGCGTGCTCGAATCGCCGCCAGCACTCGTCGATGGCGTCGCCACCGAGGTGGGCGGAGTACAGCCGCCGGCGGTTGCGGGTCTCGGGCCGGACCTCTCCCTGGAGGTCCTCCCAGAGCGAGTCGGGCAACGTCGGGGCCTCGGTCAACAGTGACCATGCCCGAACGTCGAAGCAGAAACCCGGCGGCGTCCGGGCGACCCACTGCCGGGCCAGGTCCGGCGTGGGCGGGAAACGATACGTGGTCGAGATCTCGGCCAGGGGCAGGCGGGAGCAGTAATATGCCAGCCGCTCGGTCGCGGTCATGGTCTTGCGGGGATAGAAATCGCCGTGGCGCACCAAGCCCTGGTCGGCCCATGACGATGCCCCACAGAGGAACAGGCTTCCGTCGACCGGCACCGGGGAGCGAGGGCCGCCCGCCCGCGTTGACGAGGACAGGTCGGTCAGGCCCAGTGTCAGGAGCGTTTCTGTCATTTCCACCCCGGGTAGCTATCGAGGGTGTCGACGGGGGTGAGCTCGAAATGCGGCTGGCGCTTGATCTGATCTTGCCAGCCGACAGTCGCCTTCTTCGCGCCACGAGAAAGGTGCTGGCGGAGTACCTGCAGGCGTTCGGCACGCCCGTACCCGTCATCGACGACGTCATCCTGGCCATGGACGAAGCGTGCAGCAACGTGTTCAGACACGCCTATCCACAGGGGCATGACAACAACTTCCTTCTCCGTGCCGACCTTCAGCGGGACCAGATTCTCATCGAGGTTGTGGACGAAGGGGTCGGTTTCGACATCATGACAAATCGCACCCGCTCCCACGAGGATGGGCACCTGGCCGCCAGCGGGCGGGGCCTGGAGGTGATGCGGCGCCTCATGACAACCGTCGAGGTAGAGTCGCCGACCCCGGCTGGCGGGACCCGCCTCCGGCTGGTCAGGCAACTCACATCCCTTGGCGACTAAGACATACGCCATCCAATCCGAGCGTAGGCCCCGACGATGAGTGACTCGCGCCGGTGGGGCGTCCAACCGGGTTATTACGACGTGGCCGGCCACTGGTGGAAGGCGCCCGACTCGACCATCGAGACCTTTCTCGAGGCCATGGGTGCCGACGACGGCGACCCACCTCCCGGTCCGACGGTCATCGTCGCCCCCGGCCGGCCCGATCCCGGCCTGCCGCCGGGCGAGCTGCGGCTCGAGGGCGACGCCACCATCCGGATCGACGGCGCCCTGCCGCCGGACCTCCCGATGGGGTACCACACCTTCTTCGCCGACCAGCCGCGCGGCAGGAGCAGCGACAGCAGTGCTGCCCCAACCCCGCTGATCGTGAGCCCCGGTCGTTGCTGGCTGCCCGACGGCCTGCGCAAGTGGGGCTGGGCTGCCCAGCTGTACGCCGCCCGCTCGACCGCCAGCTGGGGTATGGGTGACCTGGCCGACCTCCGGCGCCTCGGACAGTGGTCGTCGTCCCAAGGCGCGGGCGTGACGATCATCAACCCGCTGCACGCCTCGCTGCCCGTCGGGGGCCAGCAGCCCAGCCCCTACTTCGCCAGCAGCCGGTGCTTCCGCAGCCCGCTGTACCTGCGGGTCGAGGAGGTGCCCGGCGCCCAGCAGCTCGACCGGCTTCAGGAGCTGGCGGCCGCCGGGCACGCCCTGAACGCCGTGCGCCACATCGATCGCGACGCGGTCTGGCGCCTCAAGTCCGAGGCGCTCGAGGCCATCTTCGCCGGGTTTCACGGTGACGCCGACTTCGACCGCTACGCCGGCGACGAGGGCGACTCGCTGCAGCAGTATGCGACGTTCTGCGCCCTCTGCGAGCAGCATGGCGTGCCTTGGGAAAATTGGCCGGTCGAGGTGCGCCACCCGGGCGCGGCCGGGATCGCCCCGTTCGCGGCGAGCGAAGCCGGGGCCCGGAGGATCCGGTATCACTCGTGGCTCCAGTGGCTGCTGGACCGCCAACTCCGAGCGGCGGGCCGCACGACCGGTCTGGTGCAGGACCTCGCCATCGGTGCCGACGCGGGCGGAGCCGACGCCTGGCGCTGGCAGGACTGCATGCGCCTCGACGTACGCGTCGGCGCCCCGCCCGACGAGTTCAACATGGCGGGCCAGGACTGGGGCCTTCCCCCGTTCGATCCCTGGAAGCTCCGCTCGGCCGGCTACCGCCCGTTCATCGAGCTGATGAAGTCCGGCCTCCACGACGGCGGGGGACTGCGCTTCGACCACGTCATGGGCCTGTTCCGCCTGTACTGGATCCCCTCCGGCGGTTCGCCCAAGGAGGGGGCGTATGTGACATACCCCAGCAACGACCTGCTCGACATCCTGGCGTTGGAAAGCCACCGGTCTGAGGCGTTCGTGGTGGGCGAGGACCTGGGCACCGTCGAAGATGCGGTACGGGCCGAACTGACGGCGCGGCGGATCCTATCGTACCGGCTGCTCTGGTTCGAAACCACGCCGCCAGGGAGCGGCGAATGGCCCCACCAGGCGCTGGCCGCGGCCACCACCCACGACCTGCCGACTGCGGCCGGGCTGTGGCAGGGGAGCGACCTCAGGGCCCGCGAGGAGCTGGGCATTTCGGTCAACGTCGAGGCCGAGGCGACGCTGCACGCCAAGATCAAGGACTGGATCGACGCCGACCATGACCTGCCCAAGGCCGAGGCCGTCGAGCGGATCTACCGCCTGCTGGGCCAGTCGCCTTCGGCCCTGGTCGTCGCCACCCTCGATGACGCCCTGGCGGTCGAGGAGCGGCCCAACATGCCCGGCACCCTCGACGAGTGGCCCAACTGGCGCATCGGCCTGCCCGTGCCGTTGGAGGAGCTGGAGATGTCCCCGTTGGCCCAATCGATCGCGGCCGCTCTACAGCGCGTCCAAGCGGCCGAAGACGTCGACGCCGCCCCGGAAGCGCCTGATCCTACGTAGTCGGGGGTAGCGACCGCGTTCTGTGGGCGACTTATGTTTCTGAGGGCGTCGTATGGTCGTCCAGCGCTGTAGCTCGCCCACAGAGCCGTAAGTAGCCCACAGAGCCGTAAGTCGCCCACCCCGAGAGTTGGCGCCGAATGCCACTACGCCGGGCGGAACGCCTTGAGCGAGTACATCAGCGGCAGCGTCCCGAGTCCCGGCGGCCAGCGCCAACCGCGCCCGTCGGGCCGCTTCACCAGGAACCGCAACCGGTTGTCGTTGGTGAAATCCCACTCGTGGAACAGCTCGAGGCGCAACCCCGCCCCGATGAGCGCGGTCAGGACCCGGCTGACGGGGTGCTGCCACTCGTAGCTCACGTTGTGCACCGTCGGCGCGCTGGGATCGACGTAGCTTCCCGGCTCGTCGTAGATCGTGGGCTCGGTGGCGAAGTAGTCCCGGACCGGGAAGGGCGCCTTGTCGTCGAGGACATCGGATGCCGGGTGGAATTCGGTGACGTACAGGAAGCCACCCGGCTTCAAGAGGTCCTTCACCACCGCGGCCCAGCGGTCGAGATCGGGCAACCAGATGAGCGCCCCTTTTCCCGTATACACCACGTCGAAGCGCTGATCGCCCAGCACGGTGGGGGCGCGGTACACGTCGCTCAGCACGAACCGGGCCCGCTCCGCCAGCCGCAGCTCGGCGGCCAAGTCGGCGGCGGCGCAGATCGCCGGTCCCGAGAAGTCCAGCCCCGTCACCGCCACGGTCGGGTGGAGGCGGGCGATGTCGAGGGTGTCGAGGCCGAAATGGCATTGGAGGTGCAACAGGCGCAAGCCGTCGAGGGCACCAAGTTCGTCGACCTCGTGGGGCAAGAGTGTGGGCCGGCCCGCCTTGAAGCCCTCCACGTCGTAGAACGTCGAGCCGACGTGCAGCGGGACCCGTTCGTCCCAGAGCCGTTGATTGGTCGTCAGCCAGTCGTCCACCTTCCGTAGGGTATGGCGGTGGACCTGCCCGTGATGCCGCCCGTGGCGCCGATGTTGGCCAAGCTGACGAGGGACCTCCCCGTGGGGCGGTTCATCTACGAGCCGAAATGGGACGGGTTCCGCTGCATCGTGTTCCGCGACGGCGACGAGGTGGAGCTCGGGAGCCGCAACGAGCGCCCGTTCAACCGCTACTTCCCCGACATCGTGGAGGCCGTGCGGACCGGGTTACCCGAGCGGTGCGTCGTCGACGGCGAGATCGTCATTGCCGGGGCCGACGGGCTGGACTTCGACGCGCTCCAGCAGCGGATCCACCCGGCCGAGTCCCGCGTCCGCATGCTGGCGGAGAAGACGCCCGCCTCGTTCGTGGCCTTCGACCTGCTGGCGCTGGGGTCCGACGACCTCCGGGCCGAGGGATTCGCGGCCCGCCGGGAGGCGCTCGCCACTGCCCTGGCCACAACGGCGACGGGGTCGCCATCGGTGCACCTCACGCCCGCCACCACGGATGTCACGGTGGCGGCCGACTGGTTCACGCGCTTCGAGGGAGCGGGCCTCGACGGGGTGGTGGCCAAGGGGATCGACCTGGCCTACCGGGAGGACCAGCGGGTGATGCTCAAGGTCAAGCATGAGCGCACGGCGGAGTTCGTGGTGGCCGGTTTCCGCTGGTACAAGGGTGGCGAGGGCGTGGGCTCGCTGATGCTGGGCCTGTACGACGACGAGGGCAACCTCAACCATGTGGGCGTGATCGGGGCGTTCCCGGCCGCCCAGCGCAAGGAACTGGTCGCGCAGCTGGCGCCCTACCGGGAGGGGGCGACCGAGAACCATCCCTGGGGCGAGTGGGCCGAGTGGGCGGCCGCGGGCGCTCTGGCGTCGGGACAGCGCCTCCCGGGCGGCCAGAGCCGGTGGAATGCCACCAAGGACATGACGTTCGAGCCGCTGCGAGCGGAACTGGTCGTCGAGGCGGCCTACGAGCACTTGCAGGGGTCCCGGCTCAGGCACACGGCCCGATTCCGGCGGTTCCGCCCCGACCGTGACGCTCGCAGCTGCACCTACGAGCAAATGGAGACGGCCGTGCCCATGGAGCTAAACGCGATCTTCTCGCTCACGTAGCCGCCAGCCGCGTAGCCACCAGCGGCCGGG
>JAUTXM010000229.1 GCA_030838025.1 Acidimicrobiaceae bacterium | reverse complement strand
CCGTTCGAGTACCAAGGCGAGCACGTCGAAGGCGTCGGTGGCCGCCCGTTGGTCGTGTGGCCCCTCGCCCACCAGGGCCCGAAGATCGTCCGAGGCCACGATCTGGCCGGGGCGAAAGTTCTCCTGGGCCCAGGTCGACTTGCCGCTGCCCGACGCCCCGACGAGGACCACCAGGCAGGGGATGGGCAGGCGGACGGTCACGGCTGTGACACCCGGCGCGGGCCGCACGCCAAGGTTGGGGGTGCGGCTGTGGCGACGGTCAGCGGGCGCGGTCAGCGGGCGCGGTCAGCGGGCGTCGGCGATGAGGTTGGTCAGCCGGGGGGTTCCGAATCCGGTGACGTAATCCCACCCGGGCAGGGCCGCGTACAGCCCGTTGGCGCCCACGGTGATGTCGTAGAAGTCACGTCCCGCGGTCGTGGCGTTCTTCCCCAGCCGGTAGATGGTCTCGTTGGCGAAGCCGTACCCGGGACCGCCGGCGCTCTGGTTGACCCGGGCCCACATCCCCATCCACAGCGGAGACGACAGGCTGGTGCCGCCACCTTGGCTGTCCTTGCCTGCGGCCACGATCCCGTAGCCGTTGGTGAGGACGTCGCCCGATTGGGCCGCCACGTCGGGCACCCCCCGGCAGGGCTGGCCGAGGTTGGTGAGCTGGCCGTCCGGCGTGGCGACGCACGGCAGGAACAACCCCGGCGTTCCGACCTGATAGGCGGGAGCGCTGATCAAGAGGGAGTCACCACCGCCGCCAAAGGTCCAGGCGTACTCGGCGACGCGGCTGTCGGGAGTGGTCCCCGCGGTGTACAGGACCGTCCCCCCCACGGCGACGACATAGGGGCTCGACGCCGGATACGAGGTCAGCGGGACGACCTGGTTGAGCACCCCGTTGCCGGCACCGATGACGGGCAGCACGACGACCGGGCACGACGAGCCGGTGTCGCCCGAAGACGAGAACAACGTCCGCCCCTCCATCGTCGCCTGGCGCAGGGTCTGCTCGGCGACCGGCTCGAGGTTGTTGCCCAGGGCGATACCGACGGTGCCGGTGGGGTCCTGGCTGATGTTGCCGGGCAGCTGCAGGAGGATCGGGTCGAGCGGGGTCCGCTCGCACTCCCCGAAGGAGGCATTGGCCTGGGCGGGCCCGGCGGGATCGTTGGCCCAGGTCGTGAACAGTGACTCGACGGTGGCGTCGACCAGATTGGACCCGAAGTACAGGGTCAGGCCGCTGGCGTCGGGCGCCATCCCGGCCGAGGCTTGGGTGTCGATGTCCCACTCCACCGCCCCCGAGGTGTCGGTGAAGGGCCCGGGGCCGACGTTGCGAACGGTGATGGGTACGGCAGGCAGATGGTTTTCCTGCTCGAACTGGGCCAGGTCGGTGATGGTGCCCGCGGTGGCGCCGGAACCGAACACCGCCATCGTCTGGCCGGCGCCGCGGTAGGACGTCGGCTGCTGGTAGACGGACCACAGGCTCTGGGGGGTGGTGGCGAACAGGTTGGGGACCCCGGTGGCCCCGGGCAGGAGACCGCCGAGCAGGTTCGTCACGGGGGCTGCAGTCGACGCCAGGCGGGGCGGCGTGGGGTGGGCGGGGGCGGAAAACCGCTGGAAGGTGTTCAGGCCGACGACGGACAAGACGGGCAGGGCGCCAGGCACCGTCGGCGCGCTGGTGTTGGCCAGGAAGGTGGTCGCCCCAAGTTGGTATTGCCCGATGGTGGTGGCGAAGGCGCGCTCGACTTGGGCCACCGTTCCCCTGGCGACCACGAAATCGCGGGAGAGGACCGAGGTGTCGATCGTCAGCCCCGCGGCCTGCAACCAGCTGACCGCCTGCTGGTACACGTCGGGTGCCACGCCGAAGCGCTGGTTGAACTGCGCCGGGGTCAGGAAGTGCCGGTAGTCGCTGCTGCCGGCTTGATAGAGGCGCTGGTAGAGGGCGGCCTCGCCCGATGGATCGGGCCGAGAGAGGGCCACGCCGACCTGCATGGGCGTGGCGGGATCGGGGGCGACGCTCGCCAAGGCGCCAAGGCCGGACAAGACGTTGGACCGGAGCACCCGGGTGGCGGGTCCCGACGCGGTCGCGGTCGCGGGCGCCGACGCCGATGCCGATGCCGATGCCGACACCACCGGTACCGGGCCGACGGCGACCATGAGCGCGGTGGCCGCGATCATGGCCAGGCCGAGGCGCGTGTTATGGCGAGCGCGTGATCTGGAGACGGGCACGTTTCCTCCCCCGGGGAAATCGGATTCGACCATTGTGCGACGAACTGGCCGGCTCCGCCAGCGGCCGCCCACCGTTGTTCAGGCGGTCGGGCGGATTTCAGCCGCGATGGAGGCCAGCACCCCGTTGACGAATCGTCCCGATTCATCGGTGGAGTACCGCTTGGCCAGCTCGACCGCTTCGGAGATGACGACACCTGTGGGCACGTCGGGACGGCCGAGGAGTTCGAAGGTGGCGATGCGCACCACCATGCGGTCCACGACCGGCATCCGGTCGATCGTCCAATCGATGGCGTAGCGGGCGATCAGCTCGTCGATGCGTTCCTGGCTCTCGCCGACACCCGCCACCAGGGACTTGACGTAGGGCGGAGGCTCGACCGGGATCTCCTCGAGCAGGGCGGCGGGGGTGATGGCCTTGGCGTCGGCCTCGTAGAGGAGGGAGAGGGCGCGTTCGCGGGCCTCCCGGCGCGATCCGTAGGGGGCGGAAACCTGCTCCGCCGCTGCGGGCTGCGACCGGCCACTCGTGCGCCTGCCCGCGACCGTCGGGGACTCCAGGAGGCCGCCCACCTCGGTGAGGTCGTTGCCGTCGATTCGCCCACCGGGCTCCATGTCGGCGGCGGCCGCTACCCCGCCGGGCGGAGTGCCCGCGGCCGGGCTCAGCGCCTTCGCCGGTTCGGCTTCGGTCGGTCGGGTTTCGTCAACCGGGTCTCGCCGTCCGGCCGGCGTCGCAGCGGCCATGGCGGGCACCGTCAGCTCAGCCGCCGGCGCGGGTCAAGTATTCGCCGCTTCGGGTGTCAACCTTCACCCGGTCACCGGTGTTGACGAACAGGGGCACCTGGAGCGTGAGTCCCGTCTCGAGGGTCGCGGGCTTGCGGGCGCCCGACACCCGGTCGCCTTGTATCCCGGGCTCGGTGGCGCTCACGGTCAACTCGACCGCCGCCGGGAGGTCCACGCCCACGATCTCGGTGCCGTACATCTGCAAGATGACGGTGTCGCCTTCCTTCACGAACGAGGCGGCATCGCCGAGCCCCGACGGCGGGGTGGACAGCTGGTCGTAGGTCTCGTTGTCCATGAACACGTACTGATCGCCGTCCTGGTACAGGTACTGCATCTCCCGCTTGTCGACGACCGCTTGCTCCAGCTTCTCGTCGCCGCGGTAGGTGCGCTCGATAACGGCGCCGGTACGGGCGTTCTTCAGCTTGGTGCGAACGAAGGAGCCACCCTTGCCCGGCTTCACGTGGTCGAAATGCACGACGGAGAACAGCCCCTCGGGCAGGTTCAGGGTCATGCCGTTCTTCAGGTCGTTGGTCGACACGGCCGGCATTAGCGCTCGACCTCAGGTTTCACAAACACGTAGATCCTTCGGAGTCGTCGTCACCGGCCAGCACCCGTCCTCGGTCACGACGACGGTGTCCTCGATTCGAGCTCCGCCGATGCCGGCCAGATACACGCCGGGCTCAACTGTGACCACATGGCCGGCGGCCAGTGTATCCGACGACGTGGCGGCGACCGCCGGGGCCTCGTGGATATCGAGGCCCACGCCATGGCCGGTCCCGTGCACGAAACGCTCCCCCCAGCCCGCCGCCCCGATGACCTCCCGGCACGCCCGGTCGACATCGGAGCACGCCACCCCGGCCCGGACCGCGGCCACACCGGCGGCCTGGCTGGCGAGGACCACATCGACGACGCGTTGCATCTCCGGCGTGGGTTCGTCGACGCAGACCGTCCGGGTCATGTCGGAGCAGTAGCCGTCGACCACGGCGCCGAAGTCAAGGACGATCAGCTCGTGGCGCTCGACTCGGCGGGGTGAGGGCCGGTGGTGGGGTTTGGCCGCATTGGGTCCCGAGGCCACGATGGTCTCGAACGAGTTGCCGGTCGCCCCGAGGCGGCGGATCTCGAAGTCGAGGGCCTGCCCGAAGGCCGCTTCGGTCGGTCCCTCGGCCAGCAGCGGGCGCACCGAGGCCAGGGCGGCGTCGGCGATCGCCGCGGCCCGAACCACCCGGTCGACCTCGCCGGGGTCCTTCACCCGGCGCAGTGCTTCGATCAACCCGACGGTGGGCACCAGCGAGGTGTCGGGGAACCAGTCGGCGGCCAACGCCCGCTGCCGCGCCCAGCTGACGTGGGCCGCCTCCAGACCCAACCGGCCGACGCCGGCCGAGGCGACCAGCGCCACGGTCGCCTCTTGCTGTCGGGCGTACTGACCGATCTCGGTGCGGGCCGTGACGCCGGCCGCTGCGATCTGCTCCTCCGACTGGGTCGCGTAGCGGCCATCGGTGACCAGGACCACTTCCTCGGGAAGGATCAGCAGCATGCCGGCCGAACCCGTGAACCCGGTCAGGTAACGGATGTTGGTGAGGCTGGTCACGATCAGGGCGTCGCAACCGGCGTCGTCGAGGCTGGGGCGCAGGCGGCCCAGGCGCCCGGCGACGTCCATGGGGGCCAGCTCGGGCCAGATCACCGACTGTGATGTCATCGTCTTCATGGTGACAGCAACGCCGCCACTGCTTCGACAGCCAGCCGGTACCCCACGCCGCCGAATCCCGTGATCACGCCGGTCGCGACCGGGCTGACGACCGACAGATGGCGCCACCCTTCTCGGGCGCTGGGGTTGGAGAGGTGGACCTCGACCACCGGGCCGTCGAACGCCGCCAGGGCGTCGTGGAGCGACCAGGCGTAGTGGGTGAACGCTCCGCCGTTGATGACGATGGCCGCGGCCCGCCCCCGAGCGGCGTGGATGGCGTCGACCAGGTCACCTTCGTGGTTGGACTGGCGGTGCTCGACTGTCAGGCCCAAGCCTTCCGCTGCGGCGCGGGCGAGGGCCACGTGGTCGTCCAGGGTGGCGGTTCCGTAGACCTCCGGTTCCCGCTGGCCCAGCAGGTTGAGGTTGGGCCCCGACAGCAGCAGCACCAGCGGGCTCACCTCGCCTGCACCATGTCAAGCACGTCGCGTACCGCCTCCTCCGCCACGCCGGCGACGACTTCCAGTCCTGTTGGGCCGTCGAGCACGAACGTCAGACCCGACGTTGCCTTCTTGTCGCGAGCCATGACCGTGATCACCTCGTCGGCATCGGTGTCAGGGGGGAGGGCCACCGGCAGGTTGTACCCCGACAGCACGGCATAGTGCTCGTCGACCCGCCGGGTATCGATCCGCCCGAGGCGCCGGGCCAGCTCGGCCGCAAACGCCAACCCGATGGCGACTGCCTCCCCGTGGCGCAAGTCGTACCGGCCGACCGTTTCCAGGGCGTGGGCCAGGGTGTGGCCATAGTTGAGCAGGGCCCGCCGACCCGAAGTCGCCTCCCGTTCGTCCGCCCCGACGACCCGGGCCTTGCACGCCACACACGCGGCCACAGCGTCGTCGAGGGCCAGGTCGGGCAGATCGTCGACGCCCAAGAAGGCGTATTTCGCCATCTCCCCGAGCCCGCTTCGGTACTCGCGCGGCGGAAGGGTAAGGAGGGTCTCGGTGTCGCACAGCACGGCGGAAGGTTGCCAGAAGGCACCCACCAGGTTCTTCCCCTCGGGCAGGTTGACACCCGTCTTGCCTCCGATGGCCGCGTCGACCTGGCCGAGGAGGGTCGTGGGCACGTGGATGACGGCCACGCCTCGGTGGTAGACGGCGGCGGCGAAGCCCGCCGTATCGGTGACGACCCCGCCCCCTACGGCCACCACCACGTCCGCCCGAGTGAGCCCCCAGCGGGTCCACGCCCGGCACAGCTCCTCGACCGACTCAACGCACTTGGCCTCCTCGCCGTCATCGAGGGGAAAAAGGGCCTGCTCGATGCCCGCGTCCACGGTCACTGGGATCGTGTCCTGGCTCACGATGGCCGCCTTGCGGGCCCCGATGGGAAGCACTTCCAAGAGCCGGTGCCGGGCCCCCGGGCCCACGAGCACCGGATAGGAACGCTCGCCCAGGTCCACGAGAACCTCATGCATCGACGCCACCTGTTCTGTGCCCTGGAGTGGCGACCGGCGCGGCGGCTCGGGCGCGGACGGCATGAAACGCCGCCACGACCTGGTCGGTCACCTCGCCTGGTGTGAGTCGGTCCACATCGATGATGACGTCGGCAAGCTCCTGGTAATGGGGGCGCCGCTCGGCATACAGCTGCGTCAGCCGTTGGAGCCGGTCGCCTTCGAGGAGGGGGCGGTGGCTGCCGCTCACGACCCGCTGGGCGAGGATCGGCAGCGACGCCCGTAGCCACACGACGACTCCGGCGCGCCGAAGCAGGTGCCGGTTGTCGGCCGAAAGGACTGCTCCCCCGGCCACCGACACCACCAGCGGTCCCTCGCCCGTGACCGCGTCCGCCAGCGCCTGCGCCTCCTCGGCACGAAAGGCGGCCTCGCCTCGTTCGGCGAAGATCTGGGCGACCGTGCTGCCCGTCTTTCGTTGCACCTGCTCGTCACTGTCCAGATAGGGCCAGCCCATCCGCGACGCCACCGTGCGCCCGGCGAGGCTTTTTCCCGCCCCCATCATGCCGATCAGGACTATCCGCGACGGACGGGGGCCGGGCTCAACCAAGGTGGCCGACGAAGGCGTCGTGGTTGCGGACGAACTCCGCCACCGAGTCGCCACCGAACTTGCGCAGGGCCTCGCCGGCCAGCACGAGGGCCATCATGGTCTCGGCCACCACGCCCATGGCGGGGACCGCCGTGACATCGGTGCGCTCCTTGAATGCGACCGTCTCGGCCTTGGTGACGACATCGACGGTCTTGAGCACCGGCCGGTTGAGGGTCGCCAGCGGCTTCATGGCGGCCCGGGCCACGACCAGCTCGCCGGTGGACATCCCGCCCTCGACGCCGCCCGCCAGGGTCGTCTCCCGCCGGTAGGTCCCCGCCTCGGGGTCCCAGCTGATCGGGTCGTGGGCCTGCGACCCGCGCCGGCCGGCGACCTCGAAGCCGTCGCCGATCTCGACTCCCTTGACGGCGTGAATGCTGAGCATGGCCTGGGCCAGCAACCCGTCGAGCTTGCGGTCCCAGTGCACATGGCTGCCGAGGCCGACGGGTACGCCGTAGGCCAGCACCTCGACGATCCCGCCGAGGGAGTCACCGTCCTTGGCCGCCGCCTTGATCTCCGCGATCATGGCCGCCTCGGCCTCGGGGTCGAAACAGCGCACCTCCGAAGCGTCGACCGTGGCCAGGTCGGCGGGCGTCGGGCGGGCGGTCGACTTGGCCACGACCGGTCCCAGCTGCACCACGTGGCTGACGATTCCCACACCGATCTGCGCCAGCAGGGATTTGGCGCAGCATCCGGCGGCGACGCGGGCCGCCGTCTCGCGGGCCGAGGCCCGCTCCAGGACATTGCGGGCGTCATCGAAGCCGTACTTCTGCATGCCCGCCAGGTCGGCGTGTCCCGGGCGGGGCTCGGTCAGGGGCTTGTCGGTGTGGCCCGGCCCGGGAGACATCTCCTGCTCCCACTTGGGCCATTCGGTGTTGCCGATCATGATGGCCACCGGGGACCCGAGCGTCCGGCCATGGCGGAACCCTCCGACGAGGGTCAGCTCGTCGGCCTCGAAGCGCATCCGGGGACCGCGGCCGTACCCCAGCCGGCGACGGGCCAGCTCGCCCTGCAGCTCCTCCACCGACAACTCGAGGCCGGCCGGGATGCCCTCGACGATGACGACGAGGGCCCGCCCGTGGGATTCGCCGGCCGTGAGGAACCGAAGCACGACCGCAGCCTACCGAGGGGCTGTGACGGCTACGCCGGGTTCGTTGCTGGTTGGCGCGCCTGCCGGTCACAGGCGGGACACATGCCCCGGAAGACGATGTCGACGTCGAGCAGGCGGAACCCGCGCTGTTGGTCCACCGGCAGGGCGAGATCATCGGCTCCCGCGGGCTCGACGTCCCAAAGGGTGCCGCAGCGAACACATTGGAGGTGTTGATGCGGCGACGTGACGTTGGGGTCGTAGCGGCGGGGGCCGTCGCCGGCTTGGACCTCGCGGACCTCGCCCATGGCGACCAGCTCGTTGAGCGTGTTGTACACCGTTGCCAGGCTGATCTCGGGCAGCAGCACCCGGGCTCGACCGTGCACGGCCTCGGCCGTCAGGTGCACGTGCTCACCCGTCAGGACCTGGGCTACCACCCGACGCTGGGCCGTGAGGCGCCATTCCCGCTGGCGCAGCCGGTCGATCAGTTCGATCATGATCGCTCCAAGATACAGACTTTGAATCCTCCGTGGTAGCGAAGATATCCTTCTTTTGATACGTTCTAACTTCGTGGCCAGCCGACGGCGCGACGGAGGCGCTCATGACCGATCCGTATACGGACGACGACTTCGGCCAGCCCGGCTCGCTGTACCGGGAAGTGCTCTCGGACACCGACGGGGAGCATCTGGCGTCCAACATCGTGGGCCACGCCAGTCAGGGAGTTGATCCCGATGTCACGGCTGGGGTGATCGAGTACTGGCGTCAGGTCGACCCCGAGCTCGGCGCTCGGGCGGCCAAGGCCTGAGCAACGGGGAGCCACTACCGGCGGCGTAGTGCCTTCGACACACCTCGGGACGGCCGGGCGCTCCGACCGGCCGTCCCGGCCCCCCATTGTTCGAGCCACATATCCGGCCAAAGTTGATGTCTCGGCAACCGTTCTCTCCGGGAAACGACCCGACGACCCGATCTCGTCCCTGGAGTCGGCCTGCTCCAGCGGGTGTCGGTCACTTACGATGCCCGACTATGCCGTCGTTGCCCCGCCCTACCGCATCCCGACTCCTGGCTGGCATCGCCGGCTTGGCACTCCTTGCCGGCGGCTGTGGGAGCAGCGGTGGCAGCCGCACGACCACCACCCCGCTCACCAGCCTGCCCGTGAGTACGACCTCGCCGCCGCCGGGCCCGACACAACTGCAATCGATCGTCGTCCAGGCCGACGACCTTCCGGCCGGCTGGGTGGCGAGGCCCGCGGCCGTCCCGGCTGATGCGAACGCCGCGGCGGCGGCGTTCGCCCAATGTGTTGGGGTTCCGAACACGACCGGCGACAAGGTGGCGGTGGCCTACGCCCCCGACTTTGTCAAGGGAACGACCTACATCTCGTCGACTGCTTCCAGCTTCAAGTCGCCCGTTGACGTGCAGGGCGACACCTCGGGGCTGACCAACGCGAAGGCCTCGGATTGCTTCCTGCAGGAGATCAAGTCTCGCCTGACGGCGGTCGCGCCGAAGGGGGTCGCAGTGAAGTCGGCCACCCTCAAGATCACGCCCGGGACCGGCGGCGGTCCGGCCAATGTCGTCGCTACGGCTACCGGAAGCATCACGTTCACGAACGCCGGCAAGACATCGACGCTCAACGAGTACCTCGTATTTTTCATCGCTCCTCGCATCGAAGCCCATGTGGACTTCTTCAGTGTCGGCAGCGCCATCCCCGCCAGCGTCAGAACCGCAGTCCTCAACAAGGTCTCAGCCCGAGTCCAGAACGGCTCGTAGCACCGTATCCGTATCTCGTTCTCTTACGGGCAGCTCGCTGCTAAAACAAGGACTCCGACGACCTCCCGTTCAGGCGACAGGGCTCCCCTCCACAGCTGGTTGACAGAGCGGACCACGTAGTAATGATTGCCACTCGAGATACCAAAGGAAGTCGAGGTTCCCGTGCCGACATTCGTATAGCTATACCCCGAGCCTGAAGTCGCAGACTCGCCGAGCTCGTAGCTGAGAGCATACGCAGAGTCAGCCGGGGCCGCCCACGTCAAGGTCACCGATAGCAGGGCCAAACCAGAACAGCTGGGTCTGCCAGGAGCCAGCAACACATGAGTCGCAAACGTTCTCGTCTCGGAGCAGGAGGCCGCCCGACATGGCTCAGGCGAGCTGTACTGAGCCCAAGCGAGGGTCGGTATCAGGATGCTCACCATGACGACCGTAATCGCCACAGCAAGCCCACTCCTGAAGGGTCGCCGAATCATCGACTTAGCTCCAGCTAAACCCGGTTCCGGCGGCGCAGACGACCCCGGCCGTGGCCCCGCCGGTGCAATTGAGGGTGTTGTTCTTCGATTGCACGACATGTGCTGCCAGCACGACGACGGCACTACTGCCTTGGTACGTATTCGGTTGGGTACTCGGGAGCGTGATCCCAGTTGTGAAGGTGACGGTGCCACTAGCAAACGCGGTCGACGCCACGAGGAGATTCGAAAGTTGGTAGCAGGCGTTGTAGCTCGTATAGCTGTTGCCATCCAGGCTCGCTAGAGCGGCGGGACACGTAATCGCCGTGCCGAAATTTGTTGCAGCCGCAATATAGGTGACCGTTGGTGTCGTACTGCTGACTGTGATTTGGGCTTCGTTTGTCGTATCGGCTGGGTTGTAGAGATTCGTGGCACTACCACCCCCTGCCGTTGTGTTTTTCTGTGTGGCTATGAACACGTCCAGGCCCATGTACCCCGACAGCGTTCCGCCGTAGGTTGTGGCGAGTGTGCAGCTGGCAGTATCTGCCGGGGCCATATTGTTCGTGGACGCGGAGCAGGCGCCAGTCACCACGTTGGAAACGCTGACGGTTCCTGCGACAAAGGTATTCGTCTCGCCAGTCGGCTTGTTGCTGTACAAAGCCAGCGTGACCCCGACGCTCGCCGACGCCACCGCGGCAAGTGCGGCCAGCGCGAGTGCCACCTGAACTCGCTTCCTCCGCAAGAACCCCTTCCCTCGACGACCTCGCTTGGCGCCCGTCCTCGCCGGGCCGCCGGACGCCGCGGTTCGGAGCTTGACGGTGCGCGCGATTGCCAGTACTACGGTGACAAGAACTGCTAGTAGTACGACGATGACATCGATTCGCTTAGTTCTCATTTGAACCACTTCTCTCAGATTGTTGGCCGAAACAGGCGATGGCCCGCCGGTCAGCTCCAGTTGAATCCCGAACTGCAAACGTTTCCGGCGGCGCAGCCAACGGGTAATGCGTTGTTGTTCGCCTGCACCGCGTGGATCACGAGGACGATCGTCGAGCTTGCCGAGTTATAAGCGTTCGATGCCGACGTGGGCAGCTTGTAGTTGACGGTGATGGTATCGGTCGCACCGTTGGTCGACGCCGTACGGCTGATTAGGAGATCGGTGACAGATGAGGTAGACGACAGCGACACCGGGGTACCGGCCTGGTTCTGGTAGGTGGTGTTGTTCACGAAGTTGGTAGCGCTGTCGGTGACGAGCAGCTGGAGCCCGTTCGCCGTGCCATCGAAGAGTCCTGACGCGGCGCTCGGTGTTGATCCGCCATATGGAGCTACGGGCGTACCGGCGGCCCCAGTGATGGTCAGGTCGAGACCGAGAAAGGCCGGGACGTTCCCTGAGAACGTGACCTGGTACGTGCAGGTCGCGTTCGAGCCCGCTGGTGACCACCCGGTGGAGGCGTCGCCGGGCGACATCGGGGTGATCGCGCACGTCGTGGAGACCGGTGATCCGAAGGAGACGACGCCAGCGGTGAACGTGTTGTTGCCGCTGACGTGTCCGGCGCTGCTGAACAAGCCAAAGGTGACGCCGGCAACGAAGGTTCCTGTTGCCCCGAGAGACAAAAGAGCAGCGGCAACAGTTGCCGCTCGTTTCGCTCTCCGGTTTCTCATGGCATAGCTCCGTTGGTTCGATGGCTGGTGACGTTATATATCGACCGCCAGGAAGGGGGATGGCTTCCACCATCCCCCTTCTTGAGTGATTCAGGTGCTGCACTGCGTTGTCTCGAGGTGACTAGCTCCAGGTCATGCCCGGGCTGTCGCACTGGCGGCCTGCGACGCAGGCGGGGCTCGTGGGAAGCGGGTTGTTGTCAGCCTGGACTGCATGGATTCTTAGGACGATGGAAGAAGTCGCCAGGTTGTAGGCGTTTCCAGCAGTTGTCGGCAGGCTGTAGTTCACGACGAGATGCCGTGTTCCGCCAGTGGAGATCGCAGCGCTGTTGACCAGCAGGTTCGGCACCGTGATGGCCCCCCCGGTAGGGGTCATCGTCGTTGCGACATTGGCCTGGCTGGTGTATGTAATGCCAGTCACGTAGGTGGCAGAGCCATCGTGGATATCGAGTTGAAGGCCTGTAGCGGTACCGTCGAAGAGACCTTGCTTCGCCGTAGGAGCCGTGGTCTGTGTATAAGGGATCTCAGTCGCCGCAACAGAACCGTGACCAGTAATTGCGACATCGAGGGCCAAGAAGGCATTCACGTTACCGGTGTACTGGATGTCATATTCGCATTGCGCATTCTGGCCACTGCTGCCGTTACTTGCCTGGGTGTCCCCTGGCGACATCGGGTTGATGGCGCAGGTGACCTGAGCGCCAGATCCGAGCCCGACCACTACGTGGCCTGCGGTGAAGGTGTTGCTGCCGCTGGCGACGCCGGCGCTGCTGAAGAACCCGAATGTGGCGCCGGTGAGGAGTGCGGCGGCCGCCCCAACGCTGGTGACGGCTCCTCCAACAAGCAGCAGTCGCTTCTTACTGAATAGCTTCATGATGTCGAAATCCCTTCGTGGTTTGATGTGACGGGTGTTCGTTGGAGTGCCCTATCGGAGAGTCGTGATATTGACGGATTCCTAGGAGAACGACTCACCCCCCTCAGTAGTGGAGGCCGCCGGTTCGTCGGCTTCACGAGCCCACCTCCATAAAGGCTCCGACAGGAGCCAGAGGATTGGCGAAGCAATGATGAGGCCCAGGACCAGTGGGCGGTGCAGGGCATTTAAGATGTAGCCCCCGGAAGGAATCTTCGACTTGAAGAGGCCGACGACATTCGTGGACGGTGTTACCGGCCCGTCCCGAGAGTCGTTCGCGTCACCCTTGGTGACGTAGCCGACGGCTCCGTTGGGAAGCGGGACCACCCCGACAATGCGGTGGGTGAAGATCTGCGGGCTGCCCGGAGCGGCTCGAAAGCTCATGATCTGCCCAACGCGCAGATTGGCTGCCTGGGTGGCAGTGAGCTTGTTGTCGACCACAAGATCGCCGGTTCGAATGACTGGCGCCATCGAACCTGATAGCACACTCATGACTGGATGGCCGAGTAGGCCAAGTTGCCCGTTACTGGAGAAATGGGTACCAATAGCAACGACGATCGCCAGGAGTGCGATTACCGCGAGTATGAATCCCGCGACAGTCGATACAACTCCCTTTAGGATTCGCCAGGCACCTCGACGGGTGGCGATGGGTCCTTCGACTGGCGGATGCACCGGGATCGTGGTGTCACAAAAACCGTCTGTGGCGACGTCGCTGGTCGTCGGTACGTCGCGCTGCATTGTCGATGTCACCCATTCATCATCGGTAGCCGCCGTGGTTGGACCATCCTCAGGATTGATGATCTTTCGTCCGCTCGATCGACGTCATCGCTCTCTGCACAGTGTCGATCAAGTTGTCGATACGGCGCTCGAGCTGCAGGGCCAGGGCGGGCGATCTTCGGCGCACCGTCGCCACCACGTCCTTGGCTGTGGGTTCACACGAGGCTCTCGGCCCGACCGGAGCTGGGCTACCCCCAGGAGTGATGAAAGTCGGGCAGCGCTGGGTCGGTTGAGCCCTGAGGCCACCCCGCCTGACGGGCGAGGGCCACCGCCTCCAACTGTGATTTCACACCGAGCTTGCTCAGGATCGAACGGATCTGAGTCCGGACAGTCGCAAGCGACACATAGGAAAGATGCGCGATCGTGTCGGCTGACTCGCCGCCTACCAACCGGGCCAGCACCGCCTGCTCCCGGGGGCTCAACCGGGCGAACGGTGCCCGTCGCTGCTCGTCGGCCTGGCGTCCGGCTTGGAGCTCGTTCAAGAAGATGTGGCGTTGATGCGTTGTCAGGACATCCTCGCCGGCCACCGCTCGACGGACGGCCACGACCAGTTCGTCGAATCCAGCCGTCTTGCTCACGATGCCGACCGCACCGGCCTCGATGCAGGCGCCAAGGCGAGCCCGTTCCACCACCCCAGTCATCATGATGACTTGGCCGCCGGCGGCCATCAATGGCTTTACGAGGTTGAGCCCGGACCCCAACGACGGCCCGAGGTCGAGATCGAGCAGGACGAGAACCGGCGCCAGTCGGCGGACGGTCTCGACGACGGCCTCAGTCGTGGGCCCGGCGACCGTCTCGACATCCAAACCCTGTTGGCGCAGGGCGAATGCCAACGACGTGGCCAGCAACGCATGGTCCTCGACGATCAGTAGGCGATCCGGCCGCCGCTCAGTCAAGATGCGCCGGCCAGGAGATTCGGAACGACTCGCCCCCTTGGGGCCGGGCGACGACCGTCACGTCACCGCCCTGCCCGCGGGTCAACCGGACGGCCACGTGCAGGGGTCCGAGGGGGCCAAGCCGGCGGCCATCGCCGTCACTCCTACCCGCACTAAGGCGACCGAGACCGCGCAAACGCCCCACACCGCCCGCCCGCCCGACATCGAGGACACCGCCGACCACGCCATCGTCCCCACCGGCTGCTGCACGCTGGGACTGCGATCCTGGGTCCCGTCGCGGATGGGGCCACAGCCACCTCGGGGGGTGGGGCTCCAATATCTCAGTTCGCTCGCGGGCCGACAACGATGAACCCTGGTCGTCGACCGACAGCCCGACCCGATCGGCGCTGCGATGGGCCCGCACCACGATCGGACCCGACTCGGTGCGGCCCATCACGTAGATCAAGAGTTGACGGACCGCTTCGCCGATCTCCCCTGTTGAACCGCTCACGACCACCTCGGGCACCACATCGACACGTATCCGGTCCTGCCAGCTCCCTTCCTGCGCCAGCGCCGTCGTCGTCACCACATCGCCCAGCGCCACAGGGCCTTCCCCGTACCCGGCTACCAACAGCTCCCGGAGACGGGTCAGGCCCGAACCGAGCAGCGAGCTGAGCATCACTCGGTCAGACGCGGTCAACGCCTCGCGGGTCATGATCAGCGCCGCGCCCTCAACCGCCGTGAAGGCGTTGACCAGTTCGTGATGATACTTGCGCCTCCTGGCGGTCTCGAGGCGCTGGCGAATCTCGACGATCTCGGCGTCGAACTCCAGGTCGAAGACCCGGTTGCGGGCGCCACGCCAGCCGGCACTCCTCCCTCGCAGCGCAGCGGTGGCAGCTTGGGCGAACGATGCCGATGTCGTGGCGCTGTGGGCCACCACGCCCCGCAGGCGGCGGCTCGCCGAATCCCGCGACCTGACCGCCGTCATCGACCTCGGCACGGGCGGACCCATGGTCCTCGAACGGCGCCCTGGTGACGGCCACGCCGAGGGCCGCCCGTGACGTCGGTCAGCACGTTTATCCTCACCCGGTCGTGTTGCAAGTGTCCTCCTGAACGGTACCGACATCGTGCCCGACCGAGACCGGCAACTCGGTGCCCCTCACCGCAAATCCGAGCGACTCCCGAACGGCAGCCGAGACTCTGGGCGACGGGGCATGTGGAATTCTGTGGATTCGCGAAACCCGGCCAGGCGGCTCTATGTCGACAGAATCCTGACGACGCTGAACTCTGGAGGATTTCGGGCATGGCATTGCACCCGTTCTGCATCCGACATCGAATAGGAGAAGTACCGTACAGCGCCGAATCCACCTCGACCGCGCTCCTTGAGCACGGCTTCCCAGCCCGACCAGCGATGCGTGATCTGTCCTCGCCAATGGCGTGAATGCTGCGCGCACCGCGCACAGCCACAGCGTGGCGGAGCATTTTCCCCGAATCTCGCCCAGTCAAATCGACGCCCCCAGCCGGCCCGCGGCGCTCGTGACGCCGGAACCCTAGGCTACGCCGAACCCCCAGCACGGAGGCGCGACGTTGCCCATCACCGGTATTCACACCCTCCTCTACACGCCCGAAGCCGATGCCCTCCGTGACATCCTGCGCGACGTCTTCGGGTGGCCGCACGTCGACGCGGGCCACGGATGGCTGATCTTCTCACTGCCGCCCGCCGAAATGGGCGTCCATCCGAGTGACGCGCCCAGCCACGAGGTGACGTTCATGTGCGACGACATCGAGGCGACCGTCGGCGAGCTGAAGGCGAAGGGGATCGAGTTCGAGGGTGAGCCCACCAGCCAGGGCTTCGGCATCGTCGTCAACATGCTGTTGCCGGGCAGCCTGAAGGTGATGCTGTACCAACCCCGGCACCCGACGGCCCTCTGACGGGACCCCGCCCGGACGCGAAACCGCCGGCCGGCGATCGTGATGATCACCGTCCGGCGGCTGCCGCGCTGCCCCCCATTGGGGTCGTGGTGGATCAGGGTGCGGCTGTCGTGGTCGTGACTGGGACTGACCCGGCGGCGGGCGGGACGAAGAAGATCTGAGTGGTGATCTGTCCCGTCGACTTCGTTGCCCCTCCGATGCCGGACAGGTTGATCGAACCCACGTCAAGAAGCCTCGAAAGCCCATTCAGCTTCACGACGAAGTCCGTGATCTGCTTGTACGTGCCGTTGACCTGCATGGCTACGGTCACCGACTGCATACCGCCAGGGAACCCGGCCGCAACCGCCTGGCCCGACCCGGCCGCGAAGGTGGCGGGCTTGGCTGGGGTGATGGTCTGCCAGTCGACGCCGCTCGCAGCCGCGGCCGCGTTGACGTCGTCGATCAGCTTGTCGAGTGCCGGTGTATCGGGCAGCGACAGCTTGAGGGTCGTGAGCTTGGCGGTACTGGCGGGAAGATCGGCCTTCTCTCGCTGAAGGACCGCGATCTGGGACCGCAGGCTCTGGGCCTGGCTCTTGGCGGACGACTCCTGGGAGTGCGCCTTCTTCACCGACTTGGACTGCGCCGAGAAGACGGCGACGTACCAGATCCCTATGAGAACCACCGATGCCGCCACCGCAATGGCGATCACTCGCTTGTTCACTTGGTGCCCCCTATCGTTTGCGCCCTGTTGGACTCAGCCGCAGGCGTCACCTGAGCGTCGGAGTTGAATGTCACGGACTTGGGTCCGCCGGCTCCACCCTCGCTCGACCCCTCGACCCAGGCGTTCTGCAGTCCGGGGATCGTGGCGAGTGAGCGCAGCCAGTTGGCTACCGATTCCTGGCCGCCCTTGGCAGTGGCCTGGAAGGTGATCGTCCCGTCGACCGATTGCCCGGCCGCCAGCCCCGACGGTGCGCCACCAGGAGCAACCGGCGGACGCTGGACGGTGACGGTCGCGATGGTGACATCGGCGGGCATGGCGGCGGTGATCTGGTTGAGCAGGTTGATCCAGTCGACGTCGTGACCGACGGCGGTGACGTAGAGCTGCTGGCGGGTCTGGAGCTGGCTGTACACCGCAGCCACGTCATTGAACGTGGACTTCTGGGACTCGAGCGTGGCCACCGTGGCCTCGGCGCTCTTGGCGTGACTATGGGCCTGGCTGACCTGAACGGCACGCACGCCGGTCACGACGACCAAGAGGGCGGCGACCGCCCCCACGGCGACCACACCGAGGCCCGCCTGCTGGCGCTGGCGCCGAGCCGCGAGGACTTCCTTGGGCATGAGCGAGATCGGCCGCTGATTGCCCGCCGTCCCCCACAGTGCCAACCCGACCGGGGCGAGCATGTAGGGAGCGGACTGGCGCAGCTGGGTCTCGCTCAGGCCGGTGCGGCCCACCGCGACTGCGGCGAGGGGATTCGCCACTTCTACCGACGACCCGAGGGCCGCTTCGAGGCGCGACACCAGACCCTCGGTCTGAATGGCGCCTCCGGTCAGAATGATGCGGCCGACGCGCTCGGTGTCGGTTTGGGCGAGGAAAAAGTCGAGAGAACCGCGGATCTCATCGACCAGCCCGCCCATCCGCAGCGAGAGGGCCGATTGCGCCTGAGCGGCCACGGCCACGGGCGCACCGTTGGCCGAGCGGCGCTTCAGGTCCTCGGCCGACTGGACGTTGAGGGCCAGTTCGCGGGAGAGCGCCTCGGTCAGGTCGGAACCGCCGATATTCAGGACCCGGACGAAGCGGGTGCTGTTGCCCTCCCGGATGGCGATCGTCGTGAGGTCGCCGCCGATGGAGACCACAGCCTCGGCGAAGCCGACCGGTACGGCCGGCACGGCTCGCAGCATGGCGAGGGCGATGGGGTCGACCGCCACGACATCGAGGTCGGCCGAGCGGACGGCGGCCAGATGCTTGTTCACCATGTCCCGCTGCGCCGCCGCCAACAGGATCCGCATGTTGGGCGGGCTGTTGGGATCGGGATTGGGAAGGACTGGGTCGATCACCTGGAAGTCGAGCACGGCTTCGTCGACGGGGATCGGGATCAGCTCCTGGGCCTCGAAGTTCAAGGCGGACCGGAGCTCGACGTCGCTCATCGCCGTCACGTCGGCCTGGCGGACGATCACCCGTTGGCTGGAGACACCTACGACGACGCGGCGGCTGGAAAAGCCGCCGTCAGACCACAGCCGTCGTAAGGCTGCGCTGACCACTTGGGCGTCGACCACCTCGCCGTCGGAGACAGCGCCTGGTGGCAGGGTCACCTGGGCAAAGCGGTGAAGGGTGGGGCGTCCCCCATCGTTGCTGACCTCTGCCGCTCGAACAGCGAACGAGCCGATGTCAAGTCCGATCAGAGGGCCCCGCATGGTTGCGCGGTTGGAAATCACAGGACCAGATATCGTCAGCCCTCGGGGTGTTCTTAACCAAGAATGTCCAGTTCTTCTCGCGGATGGCGCTGCGGGCCGCAACCACGGTCCCGGGACGCGCGAGTGGCCCACCGGCAGGGACCGGTGGGCCACTCGTTGCCAGG
The DNA here is from genome assembly GCA_030838025.1 of Acidimicrobiaceae bacterium. Lineage (GTDB taxonomy): Bacteria > Actinomycetota > Acidimicrobiia > Acidimicrobiales > Palsa-688 > JALYXV01. The sequence continues at coordinate 1,295 of JAUTXM010000229.1, read as the reverse complement.
CTGCGGGAATCGGAGGGTGTGCGTGGCTCCGCAGCCAGATCAGTTGTTGGGGAAGCTTCAGGCGGTTGCCTAGAAGCCCAGGGCCCAGGCGCCCGCACCGTTGGCATGAGAGCCAGCGGCAGGAACCGCGGCCGGAAGAGCCGGCTGTGTGCAGCTGGTGCTGCTGGCATAGAACGTGCCCGAAGGCACGCCGGGGGAGGCGATGTCGGCCACGTAGAAGCAGGTGCCAGTCGCAGACTTGTCGGCCAGGATCGTCGACTGCGCGGCTCCGGTCGCTGCCACTTCCCGGTTGGCGTAGGTGCCAGCCGGGGCAACCCACGTCAGCGACGGCTCGACCGCCGACAGCGCCGTGATGCCCGCGGCGTCAGTAGCGGTGTACACCTGGTTGTCGGTGTACAGGGTCTTCTCGGCGGTGAGCGCGTTGCGCAGGTTGGACTGGGCGGAGCGGTCGTTCGCCCGGTCACGGGCCCCGAGGAACGTCGGGATGGCGATCGCCAGCAAAATGCCGATGATCAACACGACGACCATGAGCTCGATGAGTGTGAAACCCTCTTCGTTGTCCCGTTCGACCCGTGACCGAATTTCGGTGAACATTGTCGTGAATCTCCTTGTCTTGAACTGGGGTTGATATGCGAGCCCGCTTGGCGTGCCAGTCGGGCTCGTCCAGCTCGCTGGAGATCGAGTCCTCAAGGCAGCTCGGCTGACCTTCAGTCGCCGTTGACTGAGGGTCCCGTGGCTTTGCGTCGCCGTCTCACGACGGGTTTGCCGTTTGTCAAGAGCACTGCTCGCACCCCAAGGAACGACCCCGATAAACCCGGCATGAAGCCAGTTTCCGTTTTTGACAGTGAGAGGTCCCGACCCAGGGTCGAATGTGGAAATACACGAGGGTGTGACGGACGCAGACGGCGATAAAGCGGCCCAAGGGTGACGTTTACGTCGAGCGGCCTGCGCGATTTCGGACCAATTCCCCCGCGACGATGAGCGCCGCGTCCGAAGCCGGGCCCGGCGGCAGTAACTTACGCTCACGTCCGGGGCGGACCGCAGCGTGTCCCCCGGCTGGTCGTCCTACGGGGCGGCCGACCGTCCAGTGGGTCCGCAACGTGGGCGCCGAGCAGGAGCTGCGGGGGCACAGGTGCTGCGGTGGACCCGGGCAAGGTCGACACCGGGATGCGGGCGATGACGTCGACCTTCGAGCTGCCCGTTCACACCGGGACTTGGAGGCCGCGCTCGGGGGTGCGGTCGAGGCGCCGGGCCCTGCCACCGAGTTTCAGCGTGATCCGACGTGCTTCATCCGT